>CALZQD010000188.1 GCA_945828175.1 uncultured Bacteroidales bacterium
AGATTCCTCTACGTCTCGTGGGCTCGGAGATGTGTATAAGAGACAGGTGTCGAGGCCCGCGACAACCTGCTCGACATCATCGAGACCATTCTCGAACTCAAGGAGAAATTCCGCGCCGAGCACATCATCGACGTCATGCTCGGCAAGACCACCAACGAGATAAAGTCGTATCACCACGACGCCATCGAGACATACGGCTGCGCCCGCAACCTCGACTCGAAATATCTCAACGCCGTCCTGCGCCAGGCCGTCCTCGCGGGCTATCTCGTCAAGGACATCGAGAACTACGGCATACTCCACGTCTCTGACGAGGGCCGCCGATTCCTCGACCACCCGACCTCGTTCAAGATAGTCGAAGACAAAGACTTCACCGAAGAAGAAGACAACAGCATCGGCATCGCCTCTGGCGCCGCCTGCGCCGCCGATCAGGAGCTCTACGCCATCCTCTCGTCGCTCAGAAAGCAGATTGCCGCCAAACACAAACTGCCGCCCTACGTCATCTTCCAGGAGCCTTCGCTCGAGGCAATGGCGACTAACTATCCCATCAGCATCGACGAGCTTCAGACCATGCCCGGCGTCGGCGTCGGCAAGGCCAAGCGCTTCGGCGAGGAATTCGTCAAGGTCATCAAGGCCTATGTCGACGAAAAAGAGATTGTCCGCCCCGAAGACCTCCGCGTCCGTAGCGTCGCCAACAAGTCGAAGCACAAGGTCACGATTATCCAGGCCATCGACCGCAAGATAAATCTCGAGGAGATAGCCTCGTCGCTCAATCTCTCGTTCAGTCAGCTCATCGACGAAATCGAGGGCATCGTCAACACAGGCACCAAAATCAACCTCGCCTACTACATCAACGAAATCATCGACGAAGACGACCAGAACGACATCTTCGATATGCTGCGCAGCTGCCCCGACGACGACCTCACCGAGGCCTACCGCGAATTCTGCCCCGACTACTCCGAAGACGAAATCAGGCTTATGAAAATCAAATTCCTGTCGGAGCTCGGCAACTGACCTCCGGCCGGAGACAATGCATCATATATAAATATTATAATATGAACGTCAAAGCATTAACAGACCTATATATCAAGCACACAGGCTGCGAGCCTGAAAACATCACCGAACTGCCGTCATCGGGCTCAAACCGCCGCTACTTCCGTCTCACCGGAGCCGCCGACCTCATCGGCGTCATCGGCACGAGCCTGCCCGAAAACGAGGCATTCATCTATATGAGCCGCCATTTCAAGGAGAAGAACCTGCCGACGCCCGAAGTAGTCGCCGTCGCTGACGACCGCATGACCTACCTCCAGCAAGACCTCGGCGACACACTCCTCTTCAACGCCATCGAGAAAGGCCGCCTCACCAAATCGTTCTCGGCCGCCGAGCGAGAACTGCTCGTCAAGACCGTTCGCCTGCTGCCCGACATCCAGTTTGCCGGTGCCGTCGGCTTTGATTTCAGCAAATGCTATCCCTCGTCGCAGTTCGACGTCCGCTCGATAATGTGGGACCTCAACTACTTCAAATACTGCTTCCTCAAGGCAACGGGCATCGAGTTTCAGGAAGACCGCCTCGAAGACGACTTCCAGGCCATGGCCGAGGTGCTGATGCGCTCGCAGTCGGGCACGTTCATGTATCGCGATTTCCAGTCGCGCAACGTCATGATCAAAGACGGCGAGCCCTGGTTTATCGACTATCAGGGTGGCCGCCGCGGCCCGTTCTACTACGACGTCGCCTCGTTCCTCTGGCAGGCAAAGGCCAATCTACCCGACAGCCTCCGTCAGGAGCTTATAAAGGAATACATCGACTCGCTGCGCAAATATCAGCCCATCGACGAGCACTATTTCATGGAGCAGCTGCGCCACTTCGTTCTCTTCCGTACCCTTCAGGTGCTCGGCGCCTACGGCTTCAGAGGCTACTTCGAGAAAAAGCCCCATTTCATGCAGAGCGTACCCTTCGCCATCGCCAATCTGCGCGCGCTCCTCAAACATCCCTACCCCGAATACCCCTATCTCAACAGGCTCCTTCAGGAACTCGTCGACATGAAGCAGTTTACCGACGCCCTCGGCAAAAACACGCTGACGGTCAAGGTCATGAGCTTCGCTTACAAGAAGGGCATCCCCAACGACGCCTCGGGCAACGGCGGCGGCTTTGTCTTCGACTGCCGCGCCATCAACAACCCCGGCAAATACGAGCGCAACAAGCCCTTCACGGGTCTCGACCAGCCTATTATAAAATTCCTCGAAGACGACGGCGAGGTGTTCGACTTCCTCGACCACTGCTATGCCTTGGTCGACTCGACGGTCAAGCGCTACAAGGAGCGCGGCTTCACCAACCTGATGGTATGCTTCGGCTGCACCGGCGGCCAGCACCGTTCGGTCTACTGCGCCCAGCACATGGCCGAGCACATCCATAAGCTCCACAACGTCAAGGTCGAGCTCATCCACCGCGAGCAGAACATCGAACAGAACTTCGCAGTCAACGATTGACAATGAAAGCAATGATTTTTGCTGCCGGCCTCGGCACAAGACTCAAACCCTTTACAGACCGTCATCCCAAAGCCCTCGCCGAAGTCGGCGGCACGCCCATGCTCGGGCTCGTAATCTCTAAGCTCAAGCACGCCGGCATCACCCAGATGGTCGTCAACGTCCACCATTTCGCCGGCCAGATCGTCGACTACCTCAGAGCCAACGATAACTTCGGCGTCACCATCGACATCAGCGACGAGAGCGACCTGCTGCTCGACACAGGTGGCGGCATCCTCGCAGCCCGCAGATGGCTCGACGGCGGCGAGCCTTTCATCGTCCACAACGCCGATATCCTCACCGACTTCGACATCGTCGCGATGGCCGACGCCCACAGCCGCGACAAGGCCGATGTCAGCCTCCTGACGGCATCACGCAAGACCAGCCGCTATCTTCTCTTCGACGGCGAACGCGACCTACGCGGCTGGGAGAATATCTCTACGGGTGAGCTTCGCCCGGCTTCGCTCACATCGGCCGACGGCCTCGACCCGCTTGCGTTCGGCGGCGTACATGTCATCTCGCCGCGCGTCTTCGATGCGCTCGAGGGCTACGCACGCGACAATTTCGGCGCGACCAAGCATCCGTTCTCAATCACGCCCTTCTATGTCGATATGTGCGACACTCTGAAAATCAAGTCATATCAGCCCGCCGAATCCTATCGCTGGCACGACATAGGCAAACCCGAGTCGCTCGTCGAAGCCAACGAAGACTTCGCACGTGAGCCGTTCTGATTTCAGTCGCCAAACTCGTCGAACATCGAGGTCGACAGATATTTCTCGGCGCGGTCGGGAAAAATCACCACGATATTGCCGCTGTCGATGCGCGCGGCTGTCCTTGCCGCGGCAAGCATCGCCGCGCCGCTGCTCATGCCCGCGAAAATTCCCTCCTCGCGTATGACTCGGCGCGCCATCGCTATGGCTTCCTCGCTCTCGATCATCTCCTGAATGTTGATTTTCGTCGGGTCGTAGATCTGCGGCACAATAGCCTCCTCCATGTTCTTGAGGCCCTGGATGTAATGTCCTCTAATCGGCTGGGCACAGACGACCTTGACGTCGGGGTTCAGCGCCTTCATGAACTTCGATATGCCCATGATAGTTCCCGAGGTGCCGAGGGCGCAGACGAGATAATCGACCTTGCCGCCGGTCTGCTCCCAGATCTCGAGCGCCGTACGCTCATAGTGAGCCAAATAGTTGGCCGCGTTTGAAAACTGGTCGGGCATGAAATATTTGTCGGGATTCTCGGCCACGAGCTTGCGGGCAAGGCGTATCGCGCCGTCGGTACCCTGGTCGGCCGGCGTCAGTATCACCTTGGCGCCGTACGAGCGTATTATCTTGCGCCGCTCGATACTGACGGCCTCACTCATCGCAATCTCTACGTCATAACCCTTGACGATGCCGACGATGGCAAGGCCGATGCCGGTATTGCCCGAGGTCGGCTCGATGATGGTCTGGCCCGGGCGCAGACGTCCCTCGGCCTCAGCGCTTTCTATCATTTTGACGGCGATGCGGTCCTTGATGCTTCCTGTCGGATTGAAGCCTTCGAGCTTGGCATAGATGTTGACCCGGCTGTTGGGATTCAGCCGGTTGATTTTCACCATCGGTGTGCGGCCGATGGTCTCGAGTATATTTTCAGCTACAGGCATAATGTTCGATGAATTAATCGGATTGCAAAAATACAAACTATATACGTTTAAACAATTTTATTCCGACGATGTTTTCACTCATTTCTGTAAATTTTGTCCGTTCCTGAAAAAGGTTGACTCGGTTTTGTATGTTAACTGGTTTAAGTTTA
>CALZQD010000189.1 GCA_945828175.1 uncultured Bacteroidales bacterium
ACACACTGCATATCGTCGGCAGCGTCAGATGTGTATAAGAGACAGCAGCAGAACCCTGAGGCTGACGTCAGGATGGCCGTCGTGACCGTGACCTCGGTCAAACCGCTGATAATGCCCGACTATTTCCTTTACAACAACCGCACATTAGTCAGATTCCCGTGGTCGATAGACAATTAGACAGCAGAGCCGGAGCGACGGTCGTCGACCTCGATGGCACTTACAGCCGGCTGAACACGCTGAGGACCTATATCAGCCTCGGTGTCAGACATCTGCTGTCGCGAGGCAGGATTGTTTCGGCATCGGCGGTGGCAGCGCTTGTCGCGATGAGGCGCCTCAGACTGATAAGCCACAGGACGATGAAATTCAATGCCCTGAAACTTATAGGCAAAGACCAGGAGCTGCTGGAATCATTCGGCGAACAGATAAACAAATCGCTAAACAGCGATGTCACGCGCTTTCTCGCGCAGCGGCGCTCCGCGGGCGACCGCATCCTCCTCGCCTCAGCCGCAGCCGATTTCTATATCCCGGCCGTGTGGGACGGCGAGTTTTTGGCGACGGCAACCGACGGCAACCCAGCGCGACTCGAATGCCGCGGCGACGAAAAACTGCGGCGCGTCAACCAATGGCTTGAGTCAAACGGCCTTAGGCTCAATTATGTGCTGACCGACCATCATGACGACGCGCCCCTGCTGAAAGCCAACAGCACGGGCGAAAACATTCTCGTCAATCCGTCGGAGAAGACTTTAAGATTTTTCAGAGAGCTCGAGCCAACGCATTTCCTTCTCATCGAGGAGCTCGCTGACGACGTTGTAACGCGCTGATTTCTCGGCAATATCATCTATCACAGCGCCGCTGTTGAACAGGGCGTCGAGCTGCGACTTCTCGGCCGTAAGAGCCTCGATTTCAGCCGTAAGAGCCTCGAATTCGCGACGTTCCTTGAAGGTCATCTTCTCGGCGCGCTCGGGACGGTGACGCTCCTGAGGCTTTTTCTCGGCGCGGGCTTCGCGCTCGGAGTCGGACTTTTCGAGCGAGGCGACATACTCGCGATATTCGCTGTATGAGCCGGGAAAGTCCTTGACGACGCCATTGCCCTGCATGACAAAGAGATGGTCGACGACATTGTCGAGGAAATAACGGTCGTGGCTGATGACGATGGCGCAGCCCTTGAAATCGGCGAGATACTCCTCGAGGATGCCGAGAGTGACGATGTCGAGGTCGTTGGTCGGCTCGTCGAGGATGAGGAAATTGGGCTGGCGCATCAGTATCGTCGCAAGGTGGAGACGACAGCGCTCGCCGCCGCTGAGAGTGTGGATATATTTCTGCTGGTCGGGGACCGAGAAGAGGAATTTCTGAAGGAACTGCATCGGCGCTACCGAACGGCCGTTGACGTCGATGTCCTCGGCGATCTCGGTGACGGCGTCGATTACTTTCTTGTTGTTATCGAAACTCAGGCCGTCCTGGCTATAATAACCGAAGCGGACAGTCTCGCCGACGTTCCACTCGCCCGAGTCCTGCTTCACGAGGCCGAGCAGCATTTTGACGAAGGTCGATTTGCCGACACCGTTGGCTCCGACGAGACCCACCTTTTCGTAGCGGGCGAAGGTATAATTGAAGTCGTCCAGAATCTTCTTGTCGCCAAAGCTCTTAGAGATGCCGCGGGCCTCGAAAATTTTCGAGCCGATATACGACGATTTCACTTCGAGGGCGACATTCTTGTCCGACAGGTCGACGCGCGAGCGGTCTTTGAGATTATAGAACTGGTCGATGCGGTATTTAGCTTTGCCGGCGCGGGCCTGAGGCTGGCGGCTCATCCACTCCTGCTCGAGGCGGAGGGTGTTCTTGACCTTGGCGAGCTCGGCCGACATCGCCTCGATGCGTTCGGCGCGGCGGCGGAGATAGTAATCATAATTGCCGTCGTAGGTATAGGCCGTGCGGTTATCGAGCTCGATTATGCGGTTGCAGACGCGGTCGAGGAAATAGCGGTCGTGTGTGACCATAAGCAGGGTGACGCGCGAGCGCTTGAGGTAAGCCTCAAGCCACTCGATGACAGGGATGTCGAGGTGGTTTGTCGGCTCGTCGAGAATAATCATGTCGGGTTCCTGCATGAGCATCCCGGCTATGGCGAGGCGCTTGCGCTGGCCGCCGGAGAGATGGTCGACCGAGGCGGTGATGTCGTTGAGCTCGAGGCGCGAGAGCATCTGCTTGAGGCGGTCTTCATAGTCCCAGGCGCGGGCGTTGTCCATCTCGTGGACGGCGGCGTTGATTTCGGACGCGTCGCCGCCGGCGAGGGCCTTTTCATAGCGCCGCACGACGTCGGCTGTCGGTCCGCCGTCTTTAAGACAGGCGTCGATGAGATTGCTGCCGGGAGTAAACACCGGCATCTGCTCGAGGAAGGCGACCTTCAGACCGTTTCTGAAGACAACGTCGCCGCTGTCGGCCGACTCGACGCCGGCGATGATTCTGAGCAGCGTGGTCTTGCCCGTGCCGTTCTTGGCTATAAGACCGATTTTGTCGCCTTCGTCGATGCCGAAGGTGATGTCGCCGAAAAGCAGGCGGTCTCCGTAGCTTTTGGTGACTTTTTCGAGTTGCAGGAACGACGGCACTTTTTATTCAGCCTTTTTCAGAACGATGTAACAATTGGCGTCGTCGGAGGTGAGACGGAGGATACTGTCAGACTCGACGGTGTAGGCGTTGAGCTTTGACAGGATGAATCTCACGGCGTCCTCGACCTGCATATTGTCGCAGGCCATCTCGGTCATGAAGCCGTCGCCGAAGGCTATCGAGTCGCAGGTGGCCGTGTAGCTGCCGCCAATTCTGTTGCAGTTGGTGACGACCGAGAAAGTGGAATCCTGACCGAAGACGATGCCCTGACCGGCGCCGATTGAGTCGATGAAAGCCTCGTCGATGTTGATGCTGTCGTTGGCGATAGCGACGAAATTCCATTTGCCGGGAAGCTTGCGCATATTGCATTTAACTGAGTCACAGGCTGTATCGTCGGCCTTATCGGCTGCGCCATTACCGCCGCAAGAGCAAAGCAGGGCGGCCGACATGGCGCTTATCATTAAAAGCTTTTTCATAATTCAAATTCAGTTGTTATTTCATGCAAAGTTACTGATTAAATCGCAAGCTGACAAAAAAATCGCAGGCGACACGTCCAGATTGGTGCGCCGCCTGCGATAAAAAACTATGCTTGTCTATGATTATTTTCTTGCGAGAATGAGGGCCGATGTGGGTTCGACGGTAATCTTACCGCCTTTGAAGCCGCCCATCCCTCGGCATTGATCTTGCCGTCGCGGGCGATGACAATCCAGTCGCCTTTGGCAATCTTGACTTCCTCGGGCTGCTCAGAGCCGTTGAAGACGAACTTGATTTCTTTCCATTCGTCGCCGTTGGCGTTGTCTTTGATCGAATAAGAAATCAGATTGTCGCGGTCTATCTTGTCGAACTTGATGTGGCGGACGATGTCGTCGGCCTGCCGCGCGGCCGAAAGTGTCAGGGTGACGCCTGTAAACAGAACACCACCGAGGATTTATTTCATTCGAATATTAATCAAGTTAAGGAAGTAAGTATTTTAATAGATATAATAGAATCGCAATATAGCGTCTCGACCGAGGGCCGACTGTCAACGCACAACCACACGGCGGGTGACGTTGCCAGCTTTGACGATATAGTATCCGGCCGAGAGGTCGACAACAGTCACATCGCCCGGCTGAGCCGCTAACGATTTGACAACCTGACCGGTGATGCCGTAGACAACGACCTGGATTTCTGAGTCAGAGCCGTTTTCGATTTCAACAGAGCCGCCCTTTACAATAATGACAGCCTGCTGAACCACCTCCTGACCGATATGCTGCGCCGAATCGCCTGACGCATACGTCGAAACGCCTCCACCCGCAAGGAGCAGAAGTGCAGTCAGCAATATGGTCTTAAACGTCTTCATTGGGTTATCTGTCAGTTGATGCTTATTCGTATTATACAAAGTTAGCAAAAACGCATTAATTCCACAAATAACACCGCGCTAATTTACATATAAAAAATGTTAACCATACAATATTCCGGCCGCAGGTCAGTCCGGACTGAAGGCTGCCGTGAGACCCGAATCGCTATGTCCGTCAAGAACAGCGACGACAGACGCATCATCTGAATTCAAAACCGCAGCCTTTCGGCCTGCCGTAATGACAAACCTGCCTCCTGCCTTGTCGAAGGATATCTCTTTGACATCATAAAGGTAGGAACGCGAGTTCGGGATAAGAAAGGCTTTAAGAATGATGAATCGGCAGCTTGAAAA
>CALZQD010000190.1 GCA_945828175.1 uncultured Bacteroidales bacterium
ACGGTAATCTTGGGGTTGTTGTTCTTGTTGTCGACGTTGGCGATGACGGCGCGGACGGTTTCGCCCTTGCGGAAGAAGTCGCCGGGAATCGACTCGCTTTTGGGGAGGATGAGCTCGTTTTTGTCGACGTCGAGGAGGAGGGTCTCTTTCGACCATGTCTGATAGACTTCGCCGCTGACGAGGTCGCCCTCGAGGTCTTTGAACTTGTTGTAGATGGCTTCTTTCTGGAGGTCGAGAATCTTCGACTGGAGGGTCTGGCGCAGGTTGAGGATTGCGCGGCGGCCGAATTTCTCGAAGATGATTTCTTTGGTGTGCTCTTCGCCAACCTCGGCGTCGGGGTCGTTGTCGGCGCGGGCGTCGCTGAGGGCGATCTGGGTGTTGGGGTCGGTGACTTCGCCGTCGGGGACGACCTTGAGGTTCTGGAAAATCTGAACGTCGCCCTTGTCGGGGTTGAGGATGACGTCGAGGTTCTCGTCGGTGCCGAACATCTTAGCCAGCACGTTGCGGAATGATTCTTCGAGCACGCTGATCATCGTGGTCTTGTCGATGTTCTTGAGTTCTTTGAACTCGGCGAACTGCTCGACCATATTGGGGGTTTCCTCTTTCTTAGCCATGGGGAATTACTGTTGTCGGGGTTTAATCGGTTTATTTTGGTCTTATTTGAATTTTATTTCGTATCTAACTGATTTGCAGTCGTCGAACTTGAAAGTCTCGGGCTGCATGACTGTCGTTGCCTTCTTGGCGCCGGGTTCTTTGACCTTCGCGGCGACCTCGGCGGTGAAGCTGTCGTCGCCGACGGCGGTGAGGCGGGCGTGGATCTTGCGGCCGTCGCGGGTGAGAATCTCGATGTCGTTGCCGATATTCTTGAGATACTGGCCTTTGACCTTGAAGGGCGAGGTGAGGCCGGCCGAACCGACTTCGAGCGAGTAGTCTTCGGCGTCGCGGTCGAAAACGCTCTCGATTTTGCGGGTTATGTCGGCACAGCTGTCGATGTCGACACTGTCGGGCGAGTCAATCTCGACGGTGATGTCGTTGTCGGGCGTGACTTTTATATCGACCAGAAAGAGGTCGGTGCCAGCGATGGCGTCTTCGACTGTCTTTGTGATGAGCTGTTTGTCAATCATATTAATGTCTGTTTATTAAAAAAGAGGAGGAAGCCTCAGCTCCCTCCGGTTCTTTGATATGCAAAGTTACATAAAATTTGCGGTGATTGACACACACGCGCCCGCTCTTATATATATAAGTGCTGATTTTTAACTTAATTTAATCGTGTGCTAACATTATTTAACCATAGCGGCGAACGACGGGGGCATCTGCGACGAGAAATTCATGTCGCGGCCTGTGACGGGATGGATGAAGCGCAGGGTGAGTGCGTGGAGGGCGACGCGGTGGGCCGGCGAGGTCTTGGCGCCGTATTTGCGGTCGCCGGCGATGGGGTGGCCGAGGTCCTTGAGGTGGACGCGGATCTGGTTTTTGCGGCCTGTCTGGAGCTGTAGCTCGACGAGGGTGTAGCCGTTGGCCGACTTGAGCACGCGGTAGTGGGTGACGGCGAGCTTGCCTTCTTCGGGGTTGTCGGTCGAATATACCTCGTGCTGTGCGTTTTCGGCGAGATAGCTGCTGATGTCGCCCTCGGGTGTCTCGATCTTGCCTTCGGTGACGGCGACGTAGCGGCGCTCGAGGACCATGTTGTTCCAGTTGTGCTGCATCTTGTCTTTGACATCGGCGTTTTTGGCGAACATCATCAGGCCCGAGGTGTGCTGGTCGAGGCGGTGGATGATGAAGACCTTGTTGGCGGGGTTCTTGCGCTTGAGATAGTCGCGGACGATGGAGTAGGCTGTGCCTTCCTTGACGCGGTCGTTGCCCATCGAGAGCAGGCCGTATCCCTTGTTGACGACGATGATGTCGTCGTCTTCGTAGACGATAGACAGGCGCGAGTGGCGGAGCTCCTGAAACTCGCGCGAGGTGTTGACTCTGACGGTGTCGCCCTTGTCGAGGGCCTGGTCGAACTGGGTCGAGACGGCGCCGTTGACCATGACCTGACGGTGCTTGAGGAAGTCTTTGACGGTCGTGCGCTTGCGCTCGGGCATGACGGCAAAGAGGTATTCGAGCAGCTTCGAGGGCGCGTCGGGCTCGAAGGTGAGTATGTTGTCGGGTTTGAAACGCGAGCGTTCGGCTCCCGGTTTGATGGCTAAACGTTTGGGTGACATAGATGTTATGCTTTCTTTTTAGCGCTTGTGCGGCGGGTTGTTTTCTTGGGCGCGGCTTCCTGGCTGTTGACGATCTCCATGACGGCGTCGTAGTCGAGCGACGCTGGGTCGGTGATGGTCTTGGGCATTTTGTAGTTGGTCTTCTTGTAGGCGATGTAGACGCCGTAGCGGCCGTTGAGAATCATGAGGTCGGGGTCGTTGTCGAAGGTCTTGACGACGCGGCGGTGCTCTTCGTTGCGCTTGTCGTTGATGAGCTCGATGGCCTCGGCGAGGGTCAGCGAGGCGGGCGGGGTCTCCTTGGGGATGGAGATGAACTTGCCGTTGTGGCGCACATAGGGGCCGAAGCGGCCGATGCCGACGACGACGTCGTGGTCTTCGTATGTGCCGAGGGTGCGGGGGAAGTCGAAGAGTTTCAGGGCCTCGTCGAGGGTGATGGTCGAGACCGACTGGCCTTTGAGGAGCGAGGCGAAGAGGGGTTTATCGTCGCCGTCGCCCTGGCCGATCTGCACGAGCGGTCCGAAGCGGCCGATCTTGACGCTGACGGGCTTGCCGGTCTTGGGGTCGGTGCCGAGCACGCGCTCGCCGACCTTGTGCTCGAGCTTGATGTTGAGGGCTTTGTCGACCTCGGGGTGGAAGATGGTGTAGAAATCGCTCATCTCTGTGGTCCAGCTGAGCTTGCCCTCGGCGATTTCGTCGAACTTCTCTTCGACGCGGGCGGTGAAGTTATAGTCGAGGATGTCGGGGAAGAATTCGGTCAGGAAGGTGTTGACGACGACGCCTATGTCGGTCGGAATGAGTTTGCCTTTGTCAGAGCCGACAGTCTCGGTCTTGGTCTTCTCGGTGATTTTGCCCTTGCGGAGGGTTATTGTTAGGCAGTCGCGCGAGGTGCCGGGCTTGTCGCCTTTCTCGACATATTCGCGCTGCTGGATTGTGGAGATTGTCGGGGCGTAGGTCGACGGGCGGCCGATGCCGAGCTCCTCCATTTTCTTGACGAGGGTTGCCTCGGTGTAGCGCGTGGGCTGGAGGGTAAATCGCTCTGTGGCGACGATGTCAGAGGGTGTGAGGGTCTCGCCGCGGGTCATGCGGGGCAGGGTCGAGCCGCCGTCTTCGGTCTCGGCGTTGTCGTCGTCGCGGCCTTCGATGTAGACGTTGAGGAAGCCGTCGAACTTGATGACCTCGCCTGTGGCGACGAAGTGCTCGGGGCGGGTCGAGGGGAGAATCTCGACGGTGGTTTTCTCGAGCTGCGCGTCGGCCATCTGCGAGGCGATGGCGCGCTTGCGGATCAGCGTGTAGAGGCGCTTCTCCTGGGCGGTGCCTTCGATGGTGTCTTTGGCTATGTATGTCGGGCGGATGGCCTCGTGGGCCTCCTGGGCGCCCTTAGAGCTGGTGTGATACTGGCGCACCTTGAGGTATTCGGGCCCTATCTTGGTCTTGATTTGGTCGGAGATGGCGGCGATGGCCTCGCCCGAGAGGTTGACCGAGTCGGTACGCATATATGTTATATGACCTGCCTCATAGAGCCGCTGGGCGACCATCATCGTCTGCGAGACGGTGAAGCCGAGTTTGCGCGAGGCTTCCTGCTGGAGGGTCGAGGTCGTGAAGGGGGGCGCGGGGCTCTTGTGGAGCGGCTTGACGGTGATGTCGCCGACGGTGAAGGTGGCGTCCTTGCAGGCCTCGATGAAGCTGCGGGCCTCGTCGACGGTCGAGAGGCGTTTGTTGAGCTCGGCCTTGACCTTGACGGCGCTGTCGGCAGGGGTGAAGGCGGTTGTGACCCTGAAGTATGGTTCGGGAGTGAAGTCCTTTATCTCGTCTTCGCGCTCGACGATAAGGCGGACGGCGACCGACTGGACGCGGCCGGCCGACAGGGCGGGCTTGATTTTCTTCCAGAGCACGGGCGAGAGCTCGAAGCCGACGATGCGGTCGAGCACGCGGCGGGCCTGCTGGGCGTCGACGCGGTTGATGTCGATGGTGCGCGGGTTGGCGATGGCGTTGAGGATGGCGCTCTTGGTGATTTCGTGGAAGACCTGTCTCTTATACACATCTCCGAGCCCACGAGACGTAGAGGAATC
>CALZQD010000191.1 GCA_945828175.1 uncultured Bacteroidales bacterium
GTATTACCTTTGTCATGGTTAATGAGGCCTTTTACATTCTCAAATATGAAAACTTTAGGTTTACATTCTTTGACTATTCGTGCAAACTCACGGAAAAGAGTCCCTCGGGTGTCTTCAAAGCCTTTTCGTTTTCCAACCATAGAGAATGCCTGACATGGGGCACCCCCGACAAAAATATCTACTTTATCTTTGAAGGGTTTTGCATCGAAGTTATGTATATCGGAGTGCCAACGGCTATCATTAATGGCGTAGTTGGCAAAATAAGATTTTTTACAATTGTCATCAATATCACCGGCAAAAACAATCTCAGTGTTTAGCCCTAATCTTTGAAAAGCGTGTTCAATGGCTCCAATTCCGCTGAAAGATGTTGCGAGCCTGATTTTCCTTTCAGGATGAGAAAATTGGCGCTCAGTCCAAATAGTTGAATCGCCGTAAAAAAGTGTAGCCTCGGCGGCGATATTTGTGTCTTCTAATATATTTTTATCTTGATTTGCCATCAGATATCGAAGTATTCATGAAAAATTGATAAGTACAATGCTCCTATATTTGCAAAATTACGAATTAATTCTGATACTTTGCTTTTACTCGCAAAGATAATTCTTAATGTGGGCAGGTATTTTATACGGCGAGGTTAAATATTGCTGTTTTTGCCGTAAATGGCCTCAGGCTCAGCGGCTGCGATAAGGGGATAATCGGTAAGCAAATATGAGAAGTTAAGTTTTTCAAGTAAACCGCGGAAAGTCTGTTGACGAGTCTTCTCTGTTTTCAATTCGCATTCCCATATGACGATTACATGCCATCCGAGTTTCACAAGCTCTTTAATATCGCGCTCATCGCGGGCACGGTTTTGCGCAATTTTTGTCTGCCAAAAATCAGTATTGGATTTTGGCAGACGGTAATATTTGCAATTTTCATGGCCGTGCCAAAAACAGCCATTAACAAAGATTATTGTCTTATAACGGCGCAAAACAATGTCGGGTCGTCCCGGCAATTTCTTGTTATGTAACCCATAGCGGTAACCCAATCCATGAAGGTAACGGCGCACAATCATTTCGGGTTTTGTGTCATTACTTTTGATGGCCGACATGTTGCGGCTGCGTTCCTCAGGTGTCTTTATATCCGTCATGAAAGATGGGGTTAACAAGCTCCAATCGCTTAATACTATTACTACAAAAATAGAAAATATTGTTGATGTTGACAAGATTATATCGAAGTTTGTGTGATTAAACTAACACATTGCGCGTATTGTTATTAGTGCGCTTTTCTTGTCTGATTGTCTCATTTTGATACTTTATCGGCCATAAAAAACCTCGCTGCCAATTTGGGCGGCGAGGTTGTATTAAATTAGGGATTAAACCAAATCTTATTCGTTCGCTGCGTCGGTGGCGGCGAATTCCATCAGGTAGGCTTTGATGAAGCCGTCGAGGTTGCCGTCCATGACGCCGTTGACGTCGGCGGTCTGGTAGCCGGTGCGGTGGTCTTTGACGCGGCGGTCGTCGAAAACGTAGCTGCGAATCTGCGAACCCCATTCGATTTTCATCTTGCCGGCCTCGATTTTGGCTTGCTCCTGGAGGCGGTGCTGCAGCTCTTTGTCGTAGAGTATCGAGCGCAGCTGTCGCATGGCGTTCTCCTTGTTCTTGGGCTGGTCGCGCGTCTCGGTGTTCTCGATGAGGATTTCCTCTTTCTCGCCAGTGTAAGGGTCGGTAAACTGATAGCGCAGACGCACGCCCGACTCGACCTTGTTGACGTTCTGGCCGCCGGCGCCGCCGCTTCGGAAGGTATCCCACGACAGCAGGGCCGGGTCAACCTTGACCTCGATGGTATCGTCGACGAGCGGCGTCACGAAGACCGACGCGAACGATGTCATGCGCTTGCCCTGAGCATTGTAAGGCGACACACGCACGAGGCGGTGAACGCCGTTCTCGCTCTTGAGGTAGCCGTAGGCAAAATCGCCCTCGACGTTGATAGTGCATGACTTGATGCCGGCCTCGTCGCCTTCGAGCAGGTTGGCGATCGAGGTCTTGTAGCCCTGTTTCTCGCACCAGCGCAGATACATACGCATCAGCATCGAGGCCCAGTCTTGACTCTCGGTGCCGCCGGCGCCCGAGTTGATCTTGAGTACAACGCCGAGCTTGTCTTCCTCGCGGCGCAGCATATTGCGCAGCTCGAGGTCTTCGATTTTGGCGATGGCGTCGGCATATAGGGCGTCGAGCTCAGCCTCTTCGACGAGACCTTCCTTGAGGAAGTCCCAGGCCACGCTGAGTTCGTCGACGGCGCTCTCGACAGCCTTGTAGCCGTCAATCCACTGTTGTATATCCTTGATTTTCTTCATCTGCGCCTGGGCCTCTTTGGGATGCTCCCAGAAGTCGGGCACATGGGTGCGCAGTTCTTCTTCTTCGACTTCGATTAATTTGCTGTCGATGTCAAAGATACCTCCTCAGCGCCAGCTTGCGCTCAAAAGTCTCTTTTAATTGTTCTTGGGTAATCATACCTGTTAAACGGGTTTGTATTATAGGGTTTATACTAACTGATTGTGTTTTAGATATATTTGGCCACGGCCTTGGCGAGTTCGTCGGGGTTGTCGACGCGCTCGCGGATGTCGCCCGCGCGGTCGATGACGTAGGTGACGGGGAATCCGCCGATGTTATATTTCATCAGCGATTCGACGCCGTCTTTGGGCGAGTTCCAGATCGAAATCCAAGGCAGGTTGACGGCGGTCTGTTTCCATGCAACCTCGTCGGGGTCATAGGCAATCTGGAAAATCTCGATGCCTGCGTCTTTATATTTGTTGTAGAGGTCGGCGAGAATGACGTTGTATGCCGGCGACATCTCGGCCGAGTAGACAGTGAAGCTCAGTAGCGTAACTTTGCCCTTGGTGACGGTTTCGCTCAGACTGTGCTTGTTGCCTTTGACGTCATAGCCGCTGATTTCGGCCGGCAGGTTGGTCTCCACGACGTCGACCGTCGACTGTACGCGCGGCAGACGGGCCGATTTGGCCGAGATGAACATGTCGGCGAGAATCTTCGTGCGCGGGTCGTCGGGGCGCTCGTTCTTGAAGCGCTGAGCCAGGGCGCCGATGACCGAGAGATCACGGCTGTTTTCGATGGCGAAGAGCGGCTTGCCGTCGATGCGCTTGTTTACGATGTAGTAGGCTGTCATCAGTCCGGCATTGGGGTCGACGACCATCTGGGTGAGCTGGCGCTTGACCAGCGAGTCGGCGCGGGCGTCGCCGCAGGGCGAGACGGCCAAGAGCGAGTCGACGCGCATGAATTCGGCGGCCTCCTCTGAGCCCGACAGCTTATATGCGCCGGCAAAGTTGTCGGCCGTCGTGTTGACCGTAATCGTCGAGACCGAGTCGACCGGGAAGTAGATGCTGTTGCCGTCGAGTGTCAGGCGCAGAATCTCGGGGTAGGGCGCCGGTTTGGCCGAGTGGTAGGCGAAAGTCTCGTTCGAGGCTACGCTTATCGAGTCGATGACATACCAGCGGCTGTTGTTGAAGCCTTCGAGCGCGAGCTTGCGGCCCTCGCCGCCCTCGACGACGCCGTCGACAGTCCAGCCCTTTTCGCCCGAACATGCGCCGGCGACGAGTGCCAGCGACGTCAGGGCTATTGATATCAGTTTGTTGTTCATTGCAGGGGATAGGTGATGATTATGATTTTTTGAATTCGTCGGCGATGCGTGCGGCAATCGAGCTCATCTCTTCGGCCGGCAGCGACAGCTTCTCCTTGAAGAAGTTCATGTCTCTCTCGGCGTTGATGGGAATGAGGTGGATGTGGGTGTGAGGCACCTCGAGGCCCATGACGGCGACGCCGATGCGCTTGCAGGGCATAGCGCGGCGCATTGCCTCGGCCACGCGCTTGGCGAAGAGCTGCAGCGACGCATAGTCGTCGTCGCTCAGGTCGAAGATATAGTCGTTCTCCTTCTTGGGTATCACCAGGGTGTGACCCGGAGCGACGGGATTGATGTCGAGAAACGCGAAGTGGCGGTCGTCTTCGGCGATTTTATACGACGGTATCTCGCCGGCGGCTATGCGTGAGAATATTGTTGCCATTGTCAGAACGAGATTTCGACGATTTCAAATTTCATCAGACCCGACGGCACTTTGATCTCGACAATCTCGCCGAGCTTGTGGCCGAGAAGACCCTGTGCGATGGGGGTCGACGAGGCGATTTTCTTGGCTTTGAGGTCGGCCTCTGAGTCGGCGACGATGGTATATTCCATCACCATACCGCTGTCTCTTATACACATCTGACGCTGCCGACGATATGCAGTGTGT
>CALZQD010000192.1 GCA_945828175.1 uncultured Bacteroidales bacterium
GATTATGCGCGACACCTGGGGCGACGCGCTCAATGTGCTCGGTATCTCAGATAAAGAGCATTGCGACATCAGCGAAAACGATAAAATCGACGGCGACAAATCACTGATGCCGCCGACACTCTATTATATATTCGGACGCCCCGACCCGACGAACAGCGATTACGCGCTCAACGACAACGAGAAAATCGAGAAGATGAAGGTTTGGCTCAGCGGCGAAAGCGCTCCGAAGCGAATCCTGTCGTATGTCCGCAGCAAGAAGCTGTTTGCCTATGGCTGCAAGTTCGATGACTGGTTCTTCCGCTTTCTGTGGCACACCTTCCGCCCCAACGGCGATATAAGCAAGGGCGACGTGGCGCTGCCTTTCGACATCGAGAACTCCGAGGAAGACAAGCGCTTGCGCGACTATCTCAGCCGATATAACGTCCATATCGTCGACAACCCCGAGGAATATATCTCGCGCCTGGCCGAAAAAATCACGGCCAACATGACCAAATTTACAGGCCGCTTCGACATCAACCCCACGGCTCTCCACCGCCATGTCTTCATCAGCTATACTCACCGCGATTATGTCAACGCCATGCGCATCTACAACCATCTTGTCGACAAGAAGATACCCGTCTGGATCGACCATTATAAGCTCGGCGGCGGCGATGAGTTCGACAAAGAAATCAACGAGGGCATAGAGAGCTGCGGCGTGTTCCTGCCGCTGCTGTCGGCAAACGTCCGTACCGACAGCGAGAAGATTCTTCACTGGATTGACAATCAGTCGGCCGACGAGCCTAAAGAAAATCGGTCGTATTACAGAGCCAACGAATGGGCGCGCGGCTGCAACGCTAACGCCGAATGGAAAGTCATACCGGTCTCGACTTTCGGCTATGACTATACCAAAGATTATCACTATCGCGTCGTACCCGATAAAATGCGCGATGTCACGGTCTTCGACTGGACAAAACAGCCTGTCAGCGAGCTCGTCGAACTTATCAAAAACGCACTCAAAAGCCATCAGTCATGAATCAGGAGGGAAATCTCTGGAAAGGCCTCGTCTCGTACACCGAAAAAGACGTTATCGAAGGTCGCTATATATTCAGCGGACGCCGCGACATCACGCTCGCCCTGCTGTCGATGGTCAAAAACAACCTGCTCGTCACGCTCTACGGCAAGTCGGGCATAGGCAAGACCTCGATGCTGCAGGCCGGGCTCTTCCCCCTGCTGCGTCGCGACAACTATCTGCCTGTGCTGCTGCGCCCGGCCGAGATTGATTACGACAATTTCGACCGATATGTTAGCGAAACGGTCAGCGACCAGCTGAAGAAGCATCGCGTAACCCGCTATGTAGCAGGCACCGACGGTCGTTTCAATCAGCAAGCAGCTGAGAATGTCGATGTTACAGACAGCAGCATCGCTCTGTGGTTTGCCGCGTCGAAATTCTATGACAGCGACAATCGCGAGGTGTTCCCCGTGCTTGTTTTCGACCAGTTCGAGGCACTTTTTATCGGCAGCCGCGACAAAGGCAGCGAGGTTCTCCGCGGCCTCCACGCGATGGTTGACGACAGCGAGCTGCAATGCCCCGAGGGCGTGGTCTGCCATAACGAGGCCAATTTCAGAATCCTGCTCGTCGTGCGCGAAGACGACCTATTCCGCCTCGAAGACGCCATTGACGAGCTCGGATATAATTCGATGAAATTCAACCGCCTCCGTCTGCGCGCACTCACTGACGCCCAGGCCCGCGAGGTAATCGAAAAGCCCGTCGACGAACTGAAAAGCCAAACCGGCTTCTCGCTCATCCCCGACGACGAACGCGAGGAAGTCATCAAGCGCATCATTGACATCTCGCGCAACCGCTCAGGCAAAGTCGATTCCGCCATCCTTTCGCTCGTCTGCCGCGAGCTCTACGCTCTCGCCGATGGCGGTGCAATTAATCTCAATACCGTTAGCCGTATAGCTAAAAATCCCTTGAGAGATTTCTATAAGAATGCTATTGCCAATCTTAAAGACAAGGAGCTCGGTTTTATCGAATCACTCGTTGATGAGCAAGGACGCCGACGCACTGTTTTCCGCAGCAACGTCAACAAATATATCAAAGAACCTGACAAGCTGTTTAATGGCGAAAACAAGCTGTTACAGAACGTTCCCGGCACCAAACCCGCCGACGATGACCCCGACAATCAGCCGGTCGAGCTCGTCCACGACCTCCTGGCCAAAGCCGTTGCCGAAAGCAAGGGACGCAGGCGTAAAATCAACAGATATGTAACGCGAAAGTCTTTGTTGACTTCGCTGAGTATCATACTGTTCTGCGCGGTTTTCGCTATTATCGGCGCACAGGTAAATCTCAAAAGTTACATTACAGGCGGTGACACGTCGGTTGACGGATATGATATATTATATTTAGGTACGACAAGGTTAAACAACCCGCTCCACGACACATATAAAGATCGTGCTGATATCGATTCAATTTATATTAATCTTGATTCGTTAGACCGGGTTTCATATACCGTCAATATACAGAACTGCGCATCTCTAAAGAAAATTAAATTTGCATCTACTCCATCTGATAGCCTTTGGGGGCTTCATGTTATAACGACAGATTGTCCGGCACTTACTGAGATAGAATTGCCTGATTCGCTCGTAAATCTTATCTATATAAACGTCAAAGGGTCACCCAATATCAGCCCTGTCAAAATAGCTCATGATGTGCAGTTTCTAACCGCCCGCATTAATTTTAACACGTTATATTCATATCTGAACGATAACACTTTACAAATTGACAAGAAAAATAAGGTATATAAATATAATCAAGGGGTTCTGTGGGATGTAAAAAGGCATAAAGCCGATTTCGTCGGCGATTCAATATTTTTTGCGGCCTTCCCCGATGAAATGGCCCAACTTGATTCCATACAGACCGGATTCAGGTCACTATCTGCAATGTCGATTTTTTCACGACGGGGACCAAAATCACCAAGCGCTACCATCTACAACACCCGCATTAAAGACACTATCCCTCAAGAAATTTCAAAAGCGATAATAGCCTACGTCAATGATGATTACTTAGAAAAGTTTGCCGACCCTTATTATTCAGGGACAGTAAATTTAAAAGACCGGGCTATCGAAACAATAGGTTCCAATGCGTTTGAAAAATGTCGATTATCCGGCGTAATCTTGCCGGATTCATTGCAGACTATCGATGATCGGGCCTTTTCCAACGCTTCTAATCTCACCGATATTTATCTACCTGACGGTGTGCGTTATGTGGGCGAATATGCTTTCGCTGATTGTAAAAATCTCAAGGAAATCTCAGTAAACAAAAACACCTACATCCATCGAAGGGCCTTCGCCGGGTCGCCGAATGTTGTGCTGAAAGTGCGCGACGACGATGGCAACGAGCGTATATTCAAGCGCGACGAGCCTCATTGGCCCTGGAAACCGGTCAGAAGCAGCGACTATATAGATAACGTAATATTTGATTTATGCTCTTCGGTTGACAATAACGATCTGTATACACCTGAGAGCAGGAAGTTTAATATAGTAGGCGGTTACCTTGGCGAACATGATTATATCGGATATAGTCAGGATGATAATGATTCAACGTATATCAACTTCAACGAGCGTGCTATAAAGTTCAGAGGCAATAAGTTCGCCATTCTGCACGATATACAGTTCTGCATCCCGACGCCCGGTGAGCGAAAGGTCTATATTCTGCCCGAGCGAAATGATTTCAGGGGCGTTCAGTTTACGACCCTGCCCGCCGATGTCCGCGAAATCTATCTGCCTTTTAAAAATCCGTATTTCATTGAACCTGACAGCTTCGGAGATGAAGTTTTAGCAAACCGCAAATTTGGCTTCATCGCCATCCCCGACTCGCTGAAGCAGCGGATAATATTAAATGTGCCCTCAGGCAGCGCGCCTGTTTATAAGACTATTCGCGAATATCAGGGCTTCAAGGCAATTAAAGAGCTCAGTGCCTTTGATTTCGCAATGATAAATGTATTTTACTACACCGATATGCCGACATTGCTCGCCAAGAACGGCCATAGCCTGCTGTCGGGCATAATTGTCATGCTTGTTGTACTCGCTGTTGTTACTGCTTTAGCCTATTATCCAATCACTATGATGGCTAAAGAAGTAAGCCGTAAACGTAAATGGTTTTTCTGGGTATTTGAGCTAATATTCATTTACTTAATCATGACGACGGTGTTCCCATTGATATATCTTGCGAGCGTGCTCATATTCGATTCATCGATAACAAGCGGCGTCATCAAAGGACTGATAG
>CALZQD010000193.1 GCA_945828175.1 uncultured Bacteroidales bacterium
TCTACACACTGCATATCGTCGGCAGCGTCAGATGTGTATAAGAGACAGTCACAACCTACATCGACATTCCCGACTACAACGCGGAGCAACTTTTCGAGATTTATATGCAGCAGGCCGAACGCCGCGGCTATACCCTCACCGACGGCGCCGTCGAGCGTCTCAAGCTGAAAATCGACGAGATGATAAGCTCGAAAGACGAACGCTTTGCCAACGCCCGCGACATCATCGCCCTCTTCAATCAGACCTGCCTGCGCCAGGACTCGCGCGTCGACGTCGACGCCCCCGTCGACCAGCTCTATCTCATCACCGAGGACGACATCCCCTACACTCCACCGCAGAAAATCGACCTTGCCGACTGCCTCGGACGCCTCGACGACCTCATCGGACTCGACAGCGTCAAGAAATCGCTACGCGACCTCGCCGACAGCATCACCGTCGAGCAGCAGCGCGCAGCCATCGAAGGCCGCCTGCCGCAGTATGTCTACGATCACTATCTCTTCGTCGGCAACCCAGGCACGGGTAAGACCACCGTCGCCCGCATCATGGGCGAGATCATGCACTCGCTCGGGCTCCTCCCGAGCAACAAGGTCATCGAGACCGTCCCCAAAGACTTCATCGCCGGCTACGTCGGCCAGACGGCCAAACAGGCCGAAATCACCGTCAACCGCGCCCTCGGCGGCATTCTCTTCATCGACGAGGCTTACGGCCTCAACGACGGCCCCGGCGGATTCGGCAAAGACGCCATGCCAACACTGCTCACCAAGCTTCTCGACTACAAGGGTCGCATGATCTGCATCGCCGCGGGCTATCCGCGCGAGATACGCCAGTGGGTCGACACCAACAGCGGCCTGCGCTCGCGCTTTACCAAGGAGATTATCTTCGAGGACTATGACGCCGATCAGCTCGCGCAGATCTTCCTCAACCTCGCGGCCAAGGCCAAATTCACCCTTACGCCCGAGGCCGACGACGCCATGCGCTCATACTTCCGCACCCTCGTCTACAACAAGACGCGCGATTTTGCCAACGCCCGCGAGGCGCGCAACTACTTCGACGCCGTCAAGCTGCGCCAGGGCGCCCGACTGCGCCGCGTCATGGAAGGTCCGGCCTTCGACCGCTCGGCCTATTACATCCTCGAGCGCGAGGACATGCTCGTCAGATAAGAGCCGGCCGGCCGGCTCTCGAGCTCAGAAAACGACGCCGGGATGCAATATCCCGTAATAGACGAGGCCGAAGAGGTTTGAGTTCCAGCCCTGGAGCATGAATCCGAGGTTCTCGCCCGTGCGCGAGTTGATATGCTCGTTGGGGCTCCAGTCGCCCGAGTCGACGAGGTCGGTGCGGCCGACGCGCTTAATCAGGTCAAAGGCCTCGGCCTTGCGGCCCGATTTTATGCGCGCCCAGTCGTCCATAAAGCTTACCCACGGCCAGACGGCGCCGTTATGATAAGTGCCGGGCTCATAGCCGAAATCGGCCGGATAATAAGGATATGTCTCGCAGACGCCATAGGCTGTCAGGCTGCTGTCGTTGAGTGCGTTGAAGATGCTCTCGGCGCGTTCGGGCGCGACAACGCCGGTGAGGATGCCTATCGTCTGGTCCTCGAGCAGGCGGTCGTTGACCGACCCGTCGTGGTTGCGCTGCACATAATAGCGGCCGTTCCAAAGACCGCCGTCTTCGACCGGAGAATTTATAAAATCATAGGCCCGAGCAGCTGCCGCGGCATATTTGGCCGAAGCGTCGGTGTCGCCCCGCTTCACGGCCATATCGCTCATGGCGCGCATCGCGGCGACATAGAGCAAGGCGGTGAAGGGTGAATACTTGCGGCCCTCGACGCCTTTGACGTCTTTCCAGTCGCCCCAGAACGATTTTTGCACGGGTATGCCCTCGCCGTCGCTGTCGCGCGAGATGAGCCAGTCGGCCGCAGCGGTCAGCGCTTTCCACCACTCGGCGGGCATCCCGGCCTCGGGATGCGCCTTGAAATATCTGTCGAGTCGCATGATAAAGAAGGCGTTGATGTCGAGGTCGTCCTTGCGGTCGATGAGCGGCAGGATGGTCGTCGGAATCTTCCCTTCGGGGGTGATTGCCGCCACGCTCTCCTCAATCATGCGCCGCTCGGCCGCGGGAAACATCACAAGGTGCAGCCATGATGTCATGTAGCTGTCGCGCTGGTTGAGTTCGTGATAGCCCATCGTGACGACGTCGCCCCCGGCGGTGCATTTCGTCAGCGCCACGGCCGGAACCATATACCAACGCAGGTATTCGTCAATCTCCGAGTCGCCCAACGAGGGGATGGCTTCTGAAAAGCTGCGCGTCGACTCAAGCAGTTCGTCGAAACGGCCAATCGCGTCATCGGCAAGCTCTTGCGCAGAACCATATTGCTTCGACGCGAGCGTGAGGCTGTCGAGCATTGCTATCGCCACCCTCACTTTACTATCCTCGTCGGCCCTGAGCCGCACGGGAATCTCGAGCGACGCACCTTTGCCGACGGCACCTGCACAATCAGTGGCAATGACATAAGGCACAGCCTTGTCCGCCGCACCTTCGTGCGAAATCACGAGCGTGACATCGCGGCCCGATAAGACGTCAGAGAAATCAATCTCGGCCATAAGCACCGGCAGCGACGATACCTCGATATTGTCGACGGCCAAGGGAGCAAAGGCCGTCACCGACACTTCGGCGGGAACGAGGCTCGACATGCCGTAGACGTTATGCACGATGGGAAATCGACGCCCGACGACCTTCGACTTGTTGACCGACAGCGGCACGTCGACATCGCCGATTCTGAAACTTATCGGGAAACTTCCCTGCGACTCGAGCCATTCGCCGAGTTTGCCGGGATTGACCATCGTGTTACCGAACAGGCTGCCGTCAGCGCCGGCATTGGCCGTCACCGAAAAGTTGGCTATAGGATAGCCGTCGGTCGCAGCCGTCGCCGCAGCCACATCCGTCGCCACCGCAGCAAACGCCGCAACCGCCGCCACGGCTATATTTCTGATAAGACTACTCATTTTCAATCAATTAACAATTTAACCATAAGACCCGTACGGAAATAACAAAGAGGCTGCATCAGTGGGATTTACTGACGGCGAGCGCGGGGCTCTGTCAGGCGATCTTCGATACAACCTCTTGTTTTGACCTCACAGAGGGGGTCAAATAATTACTTTCCGGCGATAGAGTCAGAGACAGTCAGACGTGCGCGGCCTTTGGCGCGACGACGGGCGAGAACCTTGCGGCCATCGGGTGTTGACATTCTCTCACGGAAACCGTGTTTGTTAACTCTTTTGCGATTAGAGGGTTGAAATGTTCTTTTCATTGCCTATATTATTTTTTCGTTTATTTATTTCACAATTCGGAGTGCAAATTTAAGAAATAAAAATCAACTGTGCAACGTCTTGACGCTAAAATCTTGCCTTACAGTCGATATTTCGGCGTCAAAGAAAGGTTTAAAGCAGTTCTACGCCGATGCCGGGGCGGTCGGGAATGGTCACTTTGCCGTCGACAATCTTGATGCCGTCGAAGCGGTCGTTTGATATAAGGAGGTTGCCGTCGAGGTCGGCCCAGTCGACCAATGGAGCCAGCTGAGCGGCTGCTGTCACGGCGCACGAAGTCTCTGTCATACAGCCGAGCATAACCTTCATGCCGAGGGCGCGGGCGAGCGTGGCCATCTGATAGGCCTCGTGCATGCCGGTGCTCTTCATCAGCTTGATGTTGATGCCGTCGTATGCCTCAGAGGCACGCTTGACGTCGGGGAGACGCTGCAGGAACTCATCGGCGATGATAGGCAGCGGCGAGCGCTCGCGCAGCCAGGCTGTCTCGTCGAACATCTCCTTGGGCATAGGCTGCTCGACGAAGAGACAGTTGCGCTCGGCCAGCCAGTGGCACATATCGAGAGCTTTCTCTTTGTCTGTCCAGCCCTGGTTGGCATCGACGCAGATAGGCACGTCGGCGTTCTGCTTGCGCAGGGCGTTGACGACCTCCTTGTCGTGGCCGAGGCCCATCTTGACCTTGACGACCTTGAAGGGCGCGGTCTCTGAAATCTCGGCAGCCATCTCCTTTGGGTCTGAGTTGTAGCTGATTGTATATGAGGTATTGGGGCAGTTGTCGGGATTGAGGCCCCAGATCTTATACCAGGGCTGACCCATGATTTTGCCGGTGAGGTCGTGGAGAGCGATGTCGACCGAGGCCTTGGCGGCGCGGTTGTTGGGGGCGACGCTGTCGATATACCTGTCTCTTATACACATCTGACGCTGCCGACGATATGCAGTGTGT
>CALZQD010000194.1 GCA_945828175.1 uncultured Bacteroidales bacterium
TGCGAGGGTTGAAACCCTCGCTCCATACGGCCTCGAGGAGGAGAGCGAGGCCGCACTTTAATAGCTTTGGCTAATAGGCCTCGCTGAAGCTCGACGTTGGTCAAATAGGGCTAATTAGGCTAATGGGTTGTAGCTGCGATGGCGGTAGGGCTGTGTCATGGCACAGCCGCCATGGACCAAGGGCTTCAGCCCTTGGAACCAGTGCTTTGGCTGCGAGGGTTGAAACCCTCGCTCCACACGGCTTCGCCTGAGCCGCTTTAGCGGCGACAGTTCATTATCGGGGTTCTCATACGATGATGTGGGCCTCCGGCACTCACCTCCTCGAGGCCGTAGGGTCATGTATCTTATTGATACAGAAAAAGGAACCTCTTTTTGGGGTTCCTTTTGGTAGCGAATCCGGGACTCGAACCCGGGTTTCCGCCGTGAGAGGGCGGCGTGCTAGGCCACTACACTAAATCGCCTTTTTGCACTGCAAAGTTAAGGACATTTGGCGGTTCTGCCAAATTTTTTGACCGCTTTTTTCTGTTAAATTTTGTCGTCGATGCTATCTATCTCATCCTCAGGCTCGGCTGCGGGACGCGCGGAACATTCGGCGTCGAAATATCGCAGGCAACGGTCGATGCCGAGGCCGCGACGGCAGCTGAAGCTATCGATTTCGTCGCCGTATCTGTCGGCCATTTCTGAGAGAAATCGTCGGGCGAAGGCTTCTTCGAAGATGTCGGCGATCGGGTCTTTATGGTGGTCAACGGGTTTCATAACGGTCGGGGTTGATGGTTGAGATTTCTTTGATGAGTTTGTTGCGGGCGATGCTGAAGTAGTTGTCGGACTTCGAGCGGTCGACGTGCATGGCCTCGGCGGTCTCGGCGGCGCTGAGTCCGCGGAGGATGCGGCAGTCGATGACGTCGCGGTAGTTGGCGCTCTTCCAGCGGGAGATTATGGCGGTGATGATGTCGCGCATACGTTCGACGGGAGGATGGACGGTGTCGCTGTCGTCGACGTCGGTGATGTTGCTGTCGTCGAGCGAGACAACTTCGACGCGGCGGTTGTTGTTGCGGAAGTAGGTTTTGAAGAAGTTGGCGGCAATGGTGCGGAGCCAGATGACGAGGTCGCAGGCACCGCGGAAGCCTTCGAGGCGCCGCCAGTTGTCTTCGGCGAGGTAGAGGTAGAGCTCGCTGAGGAGCTCGTCGTAGCTGAGGCTTTCGTCGCTGCGGCTGCGGTAGGCTTTCTTTATCGACTGGCCGAGGAAGGCGTCGTTCTCGAATATGTCCATGATGAAACGCTGGTCGCCGCTCCTGAATTTATAGAGCATGAAGTCGTAGAGGTCGCGGTCGCGGCTGTTGCTGTCGTTGCGGGGAGTCATGGCTGTGGGTTCGGTTTTGCGCTTATTCGGTCGAGCCAGGCGGCGACGGCTTCGAGGACTTCGGCAGAGATGTCGCCGTCGATGGTGGCATATTCGTCGACCAGGCCTGTCGTGCAGGGCTGGAAGAGGTGGTTATGGTCCTCGACGAGAAGGGTCTCGGCTGCGGGGTTATAGACGCGGATAGTGGCGAGGTTGGCTGGAAGCACCTGTGTGTCGCGGCTGCCATTGAGGGCGAACCAGGGTACGGCGACGCGACGCATGTCGGCCTCGGGATTATAGCGCACGATCGAGCGATAGGCCGGCGAGGTCATCACGGCGACGGTGGCGTTGAGCTGATTGGCGACCTGAGGCAGGCGGGCTGCGTCGCCGAGCTTGGCCGACATCTCGTTGCGGATGAGGGCCGCAGCGATGGCGTCGGATGTCGGCGAGGCGACGATGTCGAGCAGGCGGCGCTGGGTGGTTTCCTCGTCCCATCGGCCTGTGAGAGCGACGGCGAGGGCGCGGGTCTGCGACATGATTATCGAGTCACCGCTCCAGGCCGGGGCGGCAAGGGTGACGATGAAGCGGCAGAGGCTGTCGGCGTTGGCACATCTGACGGCGGTGATGCCGCCTTCGGAGTGGCCGATGATGCCCGCGGGAGTGCGGCTGTAGAGCGAGTCGAGCACGGCGATGGCGGCCGACATGTCGCGCGCGAGGTTGTCGGTGGTCGATTTCGAGGAGTTGCCGCTGCTGGCTCCGACGCCGCGGTCGTCGAGACGGAGCACGGCATAGCCGCGGCCGGCGAGATATTCGGCGAGGGTCTTGAAGGGGCGGTGGCCGGCGACTTCCTCGTCGCGGTTCTGGGGGCCGCTGCCGCTTGCAAGGACGATGGCCGCGCGGGGGCTGAGGCTGTCGGGCGCCGTGAGGGTGCCGGCGAGGGTGACGCCGTCGCGGCTGTTGACGACGGTGACATCGCGCTCGGTGAAAGCGGCGGCAGAGAGGGTCAGCGATGATGCCAAAAGGAAGGCGGCAATTGTTTTCATATCGCAAAGGTAACAATTGCCGCCTGATATTGCAATATTTAGAACTTATTTTGCAGCGCCTGCCGCTGAGTTGCTTGTCGAGTCGCCCGCCGAGTTGCCGGCAGGGGCGCCTGCAGGACCCGCGGCCGCGGCACTTTTGGCCTGCGCGGGCGAGTCGCCGTCGATGAAGAAGGGGTGGGGTATGCCGAGGATCTTGTCCAGCGGTTTGCCCGGGCTGAGGTAACCGTCGACGATGGTGTCGCGACCCGAGGGATTCTCGAAGGTGTAGAGGCGGAACTTCGAGAGCATGGCGGCGACGTGCTCCATGACGGTGTCCTGGATGGCTTCGTAGGGGAACCACTTCGAGGTGCTGGTGAAGCAGTAGACCTGGAATGGAATGCCCGCCGAGGTCTGCTCGAGGGTCGAGACGAAGCAGTCGCTGTTGCTGTCGATATGGGGGTTGGCCTTGAGCCACATCTTCATATAGGCGCGGAAGAGGCCGAGGTTGGTGTCGATGGTGCCGTCGACGAGTCCCTCGGGGTTGTTGACGTCCTCGACCTTGCCGGCGGCCCGCTGGGCGAGTTTGCGGGTGATATATTCGTCCATGAACTCGATTTGGCGCATCTCGTCGAGCATCGCGGGCGTGAGGGGGATGACGCTGTCGGCGTCGATCATAAACGAGCGCTGGATGCGGCGTGTGTTGCTCTCCTGCATCGAGCGGTAGTTGGTGAAGCTGCCGCTGATGAGGCTGTAGGGCGGGAGTGAGGTGGTGGTCTTGTCCCAGTTGAGGACCTTGATGGTCGTGAGCGACACCTCGGTTACAGTGCCGTTGGCGTCGGTGCCGTTGACCTTGATCCAGTCGCCGACGTGGAGGCTGTCGTTCTCCGAAAGCTGCACTCCGGCGACGAGGCCGAGGATGCTGTCTTTGAAAATCAACATCAGCACCGTCGCGAAGGCGCCAAGGCCGGCGAGGAGTGCGCCGGGCGACTTGTCGATGAGCAGGGCGATACTGACGATGATGGCGATAATCCAGACGATTCCTTTGATGAGCTGCACCAGGCCGTTGAGCGGCAGGCGCTTCTTGTTCTCGCGCGAGTCGATATGGAGCCAGATGGCGTTGATGAGCGAGTTGATGGCGATGGTGACGACGTAGATGACGTAGAAGAGGGTGATTTTGGTGAACAGTCGGGCGATCGAGGTATGCGTCTCGAGGGTGAACTGTATTAGAATCAGGAATGTAATGGCGGGGATGATGCGGCTGAATTTGGTGAAAAAGCGTGCGCCGGTCATATAGCCGAAGAGATCGTTGCGGGTGTGGCGGCCGATGCGCTCGACTATGGCGAGGATGACCCATTTGGCGACGTAGCCTATGACGAGCGAGAGGGCGAGCACGACGATGGCGTAGAGCCATGTGACGAGGGTCTCGTTATGGCCGAGGCCGAAAAGGTCTAATATCCAGTCGACTATCTTCATGACGAGCGATGCGATGGCATATGTGCTTTCGGCGGCCTCGCCGGTGAGCTGGCGGGTGGCGAGCAGTGTCGGGTCGGTATTCTCGGCCGCAGGGGCGATAAGAAGCGGAGTAAGCATAACTGATGAAAAAATTACGTTGTATATACTATACAATCCGCCTCGGACGATTGTTCGCCGACAGTCATCCTGACGGAAAGAATCTATCGTATTATGTTAGCACCGGGTGAAACATAGTTGAAACATTTGTGCGAAATCATAGTAAATTGGTCGAGATACAAATAAAGAAATCGTTTGAATTTAAGTTGTAAATTACTTAAACTCAAACGATTTATCAATTGTCGGGGTGACAGGATTCGAACCTGCGACCACCTGGTCCCAAACCAGGTGCGCTACCGGACTG
>CALZQD010000195.1 GCA_945828175.1 uncultured Bacteroidales bacterium
CACGCCCTTATAAGCACGAACAAATCTGCTCAATGACTGCCCGCCTCTGCTTTAACATTTATTATGAAACAGGCTCTTATGTTTCCCGGGTAAGCGTCTCGATGTGCGTGCCTGACTGCTGGCGGTCGACCTCCTTGCAGGTCTGCGAATTGATTATCTCGTCGTAGAAACAATCGTCGCAGACATAGTGATTGTGGTAGAAGTCGACGCGGTAGGTAACATCGTAGTCTATCATCTCGTAGGTGTCGAAACGAATCTCGTGGGTCTTGTAATTGGCTTTGCGCCTCGACTTGGTCACGCGGCCATCTGAGTGATAGTGGGTTGTGGTTATCAGGTCGTAGGTACGGTATTTGCTGTAATCGGTGTCGAGCAGACGATCGATGCGCACGTCGCGGCCTGTCTTATACTGCGTTTCGTAGAGCTCGTCGTGGCTGTATTCGATGGTGTAGAGGCGATGGCAGTGTGGACAGCGCAGATGCGGGAAGGTGCAAAGTATGCTGCTCGCAGTCGTGAAGCTGAATCGGCTGACATAGACCATGATGATGAGGAAAGGCCAAAACATGCCCCACCCTAACATCGCGACAGCCCACCAGTAGGCGCAGACCACTGTCACCACGAGCATCGTTATCTTCAAAGCGCGGTCTGACAGCAGGGCGAATGACTTGGGGAAGCGCACGAGCCAGCCCATCGCAAGGACAATCAGCGACGGCGTCATGAACATCCACACCAGGCCGAAAACCATCGCCAGCAAAGCCAGGCCGTAGAACAGCACATACATGATGCCGGCCGTGGTCAGCGGGTCGTACTCGATGCTGTAAACGCTCGTGCTGATCAGCGCGCCGGTCAGCGGGAAGTCGAATATAAACCCTGCGCCGGGCAAGAATGACAGCAGCCAGTCGCTGCGATTGCTCCTATAGATGAACGCGACGTCTGTCGCGAGTCCGTCGGCGCCGAAGGTATAGACGGGCTGATAGAATTTGCCGTTTTTACCGTCGAAGGCCTTGGCCCTGAACTTCGCCATGACGCCGCCGTCTTTCATATGATAGATTTCGAAGGCCGGACCGATTTTCGACTCTATTGCCGCGAGGCTCAAGCCCTTGTACGACCCGAAGCGTCGCTCGGTGCCGATGCCGGTCATCAGATTGTCGTCGAAGGTCATATCCATCCAGCCGTCGAGCGCCGGGATAAAATCTTTGGCCCTGACCTCAATCTCAGTGCCGTCGGGCAGCTTGGCGAAATAGCCGTGGACATATCGGTTCGCGCCTATATATTTCTGCCCCGTCAGCGTGATAGTGTCGCCCTTATGCGCTCCGTCGCTGATAATCACCGGTATAGGCAGCTGGTCGGCCTGCAGCCAGCCGCGGTCGCCCGCCGGAGTCTCGACGAGATAAACCTGATTCGACGAATAGCGCTGCAAACCTTTTATTTTCAGCGAGTCGCCGCGATTAAGAGCGACAAACACCGAATCGTCGCCGAATTTCATCAGCATTTTCTGAGGCCGCTCGAGCACCACAACGGGATTGTCGTCGCGCAGGCGGCTATTGCTCATCAGCCGGTCGGCGATTATCGAGAGCGCGGTCACACACATCAGTATAAAGCAGAGCGTCGTCGGACGGCTCACAGACGGGTTCAGGATATTCATAATCGGTTGGTTTATAAGGTAAGCCTGGTTCAGGTCGAAAGAACTATGGCGCGCACGTCTGAGAAATCATGCCGGGCGAGGGCCTCGGGCGAAATCAGTAAATCGAGTACGCCGAAATCCATGAAGTTGAGTTCGAAGTCTTTGCCCCCGAACGAATCGACCTGAAGAAGTATCGTCCAATCTTCATACGGCGGATCCCAGGTTTCCCACTCGCGGTGGGTCGGGCGCGCGAAGAGCTCGTGTTCGTCGCCGAGCGACTCGGCTTCGAGGCTGAATGTGATGCCGAGCTCGTCGGGATTCGTCGGATTGTCATCGTCGTCGACAAGGATGACCTCGTCAAGGGCCTCTGTCGTCGGGAAATAAAGCACCCTGACGTCGTCGGCTCCGCTGATATAGCCGCCTATGCAGTCGGTCGCGGCCATATAGTCGAGATAATGGTCGATTTTGGCGAAGAAAGAGAGCAGACCGCTGTGCGGCAGCGGATTGTCGGGAGCGACAGCAGCCAGTTCGCCGAGGTTGATCTGGCAGATGAAGAAATAATGATATTCATCACCCTCGTCGTCGACATACATAGGATAGTCCGAGGGGTCAGGCAGGTCGGGATTGCCCCAGAAACGCGAGGCTCCGGCGGCGAGTTTCTCGAAAGGTGCGTGCAGCACGAGGCGTATCGGTTTCATAATCAGTCTTCTTCTATTAATTGTTCGGGCGGCCATATGGTGTTCATTATATCGAGGGCATCTTCGTTGCCTTCCTCGGCGGCCGAGGCGAGGAGGTCGTAATATCTGTCGATGTCGCTCATAAATTCCTGCGGGTCATTACATTCGGCAGCGGCATAGAGCCATTCCCAACCGGCGTCATCGTCGGGAGCGAGAGCGCCGTGCTCTATCCCCTCAAGCAGAATCTGCCGGAACTGGCTGATGCGCGCGATAACGCCGGTATACCAGTTGTTGCACGACGCCAGGTGGGCCTTGATGACATAGGCCCCCGCGTCGCCGGAGGCTATCTCCCTGTCGATAAGCGAGAGTACCCTCTCCTCGGCGTCGGCCGTCGCCGCCATCACCGAGCCCCCGGCCGTGCGGTGAGCCTCGGTAATCCGCTCATAGAGGCGACCGATTTCGCTCCAGCGGTCAGCTATCAGATCTTCGCCCATATCAGTCAAACAATACGCCGGGGTTCATCAATGCAGGCGAGCGCCATTCAATGCCGTGGCGCGAGAGGGCAGCCGAGCGGGCCGACCAGTAGGCAAAGCAGAAGCCCATGCCGCGCGGCCGACCGGCAAGCTGGCGGTCGCATTCGCGCTCGACATCCTCGACTACGCGCTCCATCTCCTCTGTGCGCTCGACGGGGTCGAATTTCAGGTGACGGCGGTAACGGCGGCAGAATTCCTCCATCGGCAGCGCCGGGTCGATATAGTCGCGCAACATCGTCAGCTGAGCGGCGTTGTCTTCGTCGTCGGGGGCAAGTGCCTGCATATATTCGCGCACACCGATGCAGAATCGCGGCGTGTCGGTCTCGTTCATCTGTTCGAGCATGCTGCCGAGCAGCGCGGCCTTTTCGGCCGGCGTATCGAATTCGCCCGGTACGGTCTCGGGCAGTTCCTTCATTATCGTGAAAGCCTCTTTGCCGAGCCCGATGTTTTTCCACATATGGCCGAAGGTGTTGGCGTTGGCCGACATCTTTGAAAACAGGCCGGCAAGCTTCTTTATACGGTTTTTCATAGTATCCATATCGCTTGAAAATTATATGATTGGTCGTTAATTAATTACTGTTTTTATTGATTTCTCATGGCAAAGCTGCACTGTTGACCGCAAATGTAAGCAAATTTTTCATATATCCCACAATCCGACAAGATTTTATCGCAGTTTCCATAAAAAACATCCTCCGAAGGCCCTTTCTGAGACTCCCGGAGGACGGTTATCTAATTAATATCGGTAATGAGTTATTCGACCTTACTGAACTGGGCTTTGCCTACGCCGCAAACGGGGCAAACCCAGTCGTCGGGGAGGGCGGCAAAGGCTGTGCCGGGTTTGATGCCGTTGTCAGGGTCACCGACTGCGGGGTCATAGACCCACTCGCAGACTTCACATACATATTTATCTTTATCCATAGTCTCTGAATATTATTTGTTGGGAGGTTCTATAAATTCAATTTGTCATCAGCGAGTAGCCAGAACCTCTTCAATGCTACCGTTAATGAGATTTCACTTTCGCAAAAGTAGCAAAACATTTTCTAATTTTTGCGTAAATTTCAGTGTTTTTTGGGAGGGGAGGACAACTCGCTGTGTATCAATAGTAATTACCCCGCTTGGATAGTGCTTCGAGTGTTTGGGCATTCTCAAATAGACAGCTACACGTTTGATTGCGACGATATTTTGGACTTTTCTTCATAATCTATCTTATTTTGTACAAGATACAAAATAATTCACTGATTAACAAGTGGTTAATTTATAGAACTTCCCTTTTGTTATTGATTAGGGTAGCGATGTCGTTCTCTACGGTCGAGATTGTGCCGATGTTGAATTTCTCCTGAAGCACCTTGAGGACTGTCTCTTATACACATCTGACGCTGCCGACGATATGCAGTGTGT
>CALZQD010000196.1 GCA_945828175.1 uncultured Bacteroidales bacterium
AGCTATAAGTCTCTCAATCTCAAAATCATTTATAAATCACTGTCGAAGACCGACCGATTCCTCACGAAGTCATTTGCCCTCGGCGCGGCCGTGGCCGTGTTCTCGCCCGGCATCTGGAAACGCTTTTTCATGGTGCAGGCCGGTCAGCGTCAGTTCTACGACGGCTCGATGCTGTCGCTCGTTCTGTCGACTCTGCCCCTGCTGCTCGTCCTGCTCGCCGTCGTGCTCGTCATGGCCGTCTCGGGGCGGAGTAGGGTGGTGCTTTGCCGACTTTTCAGCGACTCTTGTTTCGTTTTCAGTGGCGTGGCGGCCGTCGTCGCTTCGGTTTTTGTCTTCGCGAGCCGCCTCGATGGCAACAACGGCTGGTTTGCCGAATTATTCTCGCTCTGCGCCCTCGCCCGCATGGCCGTTGTCTGCCATCGTGGAGCATATGGCCGATGGGCAGTCGGTGCAACTGTCGTTATGGTCGCGCTTGTCGCCGCACATTCGTTCTATGTTGCCGCTGCGCAAAAGCGCTATTTCGATTGTATTGCCGAGATCAGGGCGCTCTATGCAGCCACAGATGACAAAGTCGTCTTCTACGACCTGCCCGCACCATTCTCGAGCGACCCGCTGCTGATTGACCGCGTCCACGACGTCGACAACAACAACTTTTATACCGCGAGCGTCGTCGCCAAATATTACGGCCGCGAAAACATGGTCGTGCTGCCCGCGGCCTACCGCGATGCCGACCTCGACAGACTGCTCGCCGCCGCACCCGACAGTCTTCTTAAAGTTAACGACGAAGTCAGCCTTGCCGCAGCCCTACCGCCCGCGGCCGAGCCCTTCACCTACTGGACCGGCGCCCGCGGCTGGGCCTACCTCGACCCTCAGGGCGGCGACATCACCATCAAACCCTTCAAACTCAAAGGCAAAGAACACTACGCCCTCATCCGCAACGACTGAGCAAACCGGCGCCGTGTGGAGCGAGGGTTTCAACCCTCGCAGCCAAAGCACTGGCCTGCAACGGTTAAAACCGTTGCTCCATAGGCTGCGCGCAGGCCGGCGCATCCGCGCCTCGGCCTACGCGGCTACCAGTAAAAATCATCGCCTTGCAGGCGATACGGAGCAAGGGTTGAACTTTGCTAATACTCGCCGGGCCGGAAAAGAAAAGAGTCCGTATCGTAACTGATACAGACTCTTGCTTTTGAATTGTCGGGGTGACTAGACTCGAACTAGCGACCTCACGCCCCCCAGACGCGTACTCTAACCAACTGAGCTACACCCCGATGATTTCTGAAAAGCGATGCAAAGGTATAGACTATTTTTTAATCGCGCAAGTTTTTGCCAAACTTTTTTTCAAAAAATAATGCAAAATTTTTGTCGCAGCCGTGTCGACGCCTCACAGACAGTATTTACTTTCTTGATTATCAACCGCGACGCCGTCGCAGAAAGCGATATGTTAAAAATGCAGTCGCGTGAAGATAAAATCAGGCGATTTTTGGCCGCAGGGGGTCAAACTATTTGGCTGAACGCAAAAAAATGAGTAACTTTGTATGCTAATTATAAGAACAGATTATGTCAGAAAAAGAAGAACAATATAGCGCCAGTAATATTCAGGTCCTCGAAGGACTTGATGCCGTGCGCAAGCGCCCGGCGATGTATATCGGCGATATTTCGGAAAAAGGTCTCCATCACCTGGTCTATGAGGTGGTCGACAACTCGATTGACGAGGCCCTCGCAGGCTATGCCAAGAATATAGATGTAACTATCAACGAAGATAATTCGATAACCGTCGTCGATGACGGCCGCGGTATTCCCGTCGACATGCACGAGAAAGAGCACAAGAGCGCTCTTGAAGTGGTGCTGACCGTGCTCCACGCCGGCGGCAAGTTCGACAAAGGCTCATATAAGGTATCGGGCGGCCTCCACGGTGTCGGCGTATCGTGCGTCAACGCCCTGTCGTCGTATCTCCGCGCCGAGGTCCACCGCAACGGCAAGGCTTACGTCCAGGAATATGCCTACGGCAAGCCGACGACCGAGCTTCGCGTCGAGGGAGTCAGCGAGCGCACCGGCACAATGATTACCTTCAAGCCCGACTCGTCGATTTTCGTTGTCACGACCTACAACTACTCGACGCTCGCCAACCGTCTGCGCGACCTCGCCTTCCTCAACGCCGGCATCCGCCTGACGCTTACCGATCGCCGCGACGTCGACGAGAACGGCAATCCCAAGAGCGAGGTCTTCTTCTCGGCCGAGGGCCTGAACGAGTTCGTCAGATATATCGACTCGAACAAAGAGCCGCTGATCGAGGATGTCATCCATCTCTCGACCGAGCGTCAGGGCATCCCCGTCGAAGTGGCGCTGACATACAACAGCACATATAATGAAAACGTCTACTCGTTTGTCAACAATATCAACACCATCGAGGGCGGCACACACCTCACCGGATTCCGCCGCGGCCTGACGTCGACCCTCAAGAAATATGCCGAAGACAACAACCTGCTGAAGAATGCCAAGGTGCAGATTGCCAGCGACGACTTCCGCGAAGGTCTCACGGCTGTGGTGTCGGTCAAGGTCATGGAGCCTCAGTTCGAGGGTCAGACCAAGACCAAGCTCGGCAACAACGAGGTCATCGGTGCCGTGCAGACCGCTGTCAGCGACGCCCTCGGCACATACCTCGAGGAGAATCCCAAACAGGCCCGCACGATTGTCGACAAGGTGATACTCGCCGCCCAGGCTCGTAATGCCGCCATCAACGCCCGCAAGAAAGTTCAGCGCAGCTCGCCCCTGTCGGGCGGCGGTCTTCCCGGCAAACTCGCCGACTGCTCGTCGCGCACGGCCGAAGACTGCGAGATCTTCATCGTCGAGGGTGACTCGGCAGGCGGTACAGCCGTCGACGCTCGCGACCGCAAGTTCCAGGCCATCCTGCCCCTCCGCGGCAAAATCCTCAACGTCGAAAAGGCCATGGAGCACAAAGTTCTTGACAATGAGGAAATCAACAACATGTTCCGCGCCCTGCGCGTGACCATCGGCACCGAAGAAGACCAGAAAGCCGCCAACATCTCCAAGCTGGCCTACCACAAGATCATCATCATGACCGATGCCGATGTCGACGGCAGTCACATCGCAACGCTGCTGATGACATTCTTTTTCCGCCGCATGCGCCCGATTATCGAGAAAGGTTACCTCTATCTGGCCACGCCGCCGCTCTACAAATGCAAGCTCGGCAAGGTCGAGGAATATTGCTGGACCGACCAGCAGGTGCAGCGCTTCATCATGGAGCACGGCAACCGCACGACAGTGCAGCGCTACAAAGGTCTCGGCGAGATGAGCGCCAAAGAGCTGCGCGACACAACGATGTCGCCCGAGATGCGAATGCTCAAGCAGGTCAATATCAGCGACGCCGCCGAAGCCGACCGCATCTTCTCGATGCTCATGGGTGAAGACGTCGGTCCTCGACGCGACTTCATCGAGTCGAACGCCAACTACGCCAATATCGACGCATAAAAATCACTACGGCGGCTTGGGGGGGTAGCTCTGAGCCGCTGTCATAAATGCCCCGGCCCGGACAACGACAAGGCGCTCAAAAATGTTATAGTAATGTAGCGGCCGACATCACAGACATATTACATTCCGCTACCCATCGCAAAACAACAGAAACACAACCATTCACCTATGGCCAAGACTACAAAAAAAGCAAAACAGACCGATATCCTCCGCGAAGCGGTCGACAGCTATATACAGCAGCAGAGCAACGCCACATTCAACTATAAGCAGGTTTCGCACGCTCTCGGGGTCGAGAATCCCGCCCAGCAGCGTGTTATAGCGCTCAAACTCGCCGAGCTCGCCTTCGACGGCGATATCATCGAGGTGTCGCCCGGCAAATACAAGACCCCGAGCCGCACGACTGTCGCTACCGGCGTCTTCGTGCGCCGCTCCAACGGCAAGAACAGCGTCATCACCGACGAAGACGGCGAGCCCATCTTCGTCGCCGAGCGCAACTCGCTCCACGCCCTCAACGGCGACAAGGTCAAGGTCAACATCGCCGCCCGCGTCAAAGGCCGCGAGCCCGAGGCCGAGGTGATTGAGATAATCGAGAAGAAAGACCAGACCTTCATCGGCACCCTCAAGGTCGAGCGCCATTACGCCTCGCTGCTGACCGACTCGAAATATCTGGCATCAGACATCATTATACCTGTCTCTTATACACATCTCCGAGCCCACGAGACGTAGAGGAAT
>CALZQD010000197.1 GCA_945828175.1 uncultured Bacteroidales bacterium
TTTCTCAACACTGTTTTGTTCGGGGATATTTCGTAACTTTGCATAAATTTTTAAAGAAAACAGTAATGAAACAGGTGGCAACAATACTCGCAGAGAAACTTTTGAAAATCAGTGCAATCAATCTTCAGCCCGAAAACCCCTTCGTCTGGGCCTCCGGCTGGAATTCTCCGATCTACACAGATAACCGCAAGACTCTGTCATATCCCGACATCCGCTCGTTCATCAAAATCGAGCTCTGTCGTCTTATTCTCGAGAATTTTCAGGACGTCGAGGCTATCGCCGGCGTAGCTACAGGTGCTATCGCTCAGGGCGCTCTCGTGGCCGATTCGCTCGGTCTGCCTTATGTCTACGTCCGTTCGACTCCCAAAGATCACGGCCTCGAAAACCTCATCGAGGGTAACCTCAAGCCCGGCACCAAGGTCGTCGTCATCGAAGACCTCATCTCAACCGGCGGCAGCTCGCTCAAGGCCGTTCAGGCCATCCGCGCCGCAGGCTGCGAAGTGCTCGGCATGGCAGCCCTCTTCACCTATGGCTTCCCCCTCGCCGAGGCAAACTTCAAGAATGCCGACGTCAAGCTGATGACTCTCAGCAACTACAACGCTATGCTCGAAGCCGCCCTCGCTACGGGCTACATCAAGGAGTCTGACCTCGATACTCTCAAAGAATGGCGTCGCGACCCCTCGACGTGGACAGCTAAACGTTAAATAAACATTTATGGCTCAATATAAAAGTACGCCCGTAACCGTCCGTCGCTCTGTTGCCGAGATCAACGATCGCTTCGCCGACCTCTCGTCATTCCAGAGCGCCATCGACGCCCTGCCCGCCGAAGAGCGCGCCAAAATCGGCGATGTCAGATTCGACAAGACATCCATCGCCATCAAGCAGCCTCAATTCGGCGAGATAAAATTTCAGGTCAAGACCAACAACCCCGGATGCATCGAGATGGAGGCCGTCGGCCTGCCTCTGCCGCTCAATCTCATAGTCGACCTCCTTGCTGTCGACGTCGACACGACTCAGGTCACCTCGTCGATTGACGTCGAGATTCCGGCCATGCTCCGTCCCCTCATCGGCGGCACGATGCAGAAAGCCGTCGACCAGTTTGGTTCGTTGTTCGCCAAGCTGAACGCCTGATCCGCCGATGATATTACGAAGGAATTCAACCCTGTCGACAATGACTGCCGCCGTCCTGGCGGCAGTTATGTTTGTCTGTGGCGCCTGTCACAGCGTCGACGACGACCGCATCCCGGTCCAGCCGGTCTCGCTCGTCTTCACGACCGTGGCCGAGTGGAACATCTACGGCGTCGCCGGTGCGCTTGACTATCGCCGCTTCATCAAGGAAGACCGCGTCCCCACGTCATACCCCTACACGGCTCTGTCTCAGACCGGTTTCGGCGGCGTGCTGCTCGTCGGCGACGTCAGCGGCAATCCGCAGGCCTACGACCTCGCCTGTCCCGTCGAATGCCGCCGCGATGTGCGTGTCATCATCGACACCGACGCCATGGTCGCCGAATGTCCCGAGTGCCACAGCCGCTATGACGTCTTCTCGCTCTACGGCAACCCGATTTCAGGTCTCGCGGCCACCGACGGCTTCGGTCTCCGCCGCTATCGTGTGGCCCCCGGCCGCATGGGCGAATATATGGTCGTGAGCAACTAATCTGATACCCTGCCGCTTATGAATAAAAACTATATCGGCCTCTGGCTCTTGCTCTTCGTCGCCTTTGCCGCCTTCGCCGTGGCCTCGACATTCAACGAGATTAAGATTGGACCCCTTGAACTCAAATCGTCGAAAATCGCCGACCGTCTGCTTCAGGAGCGCGCTCTCGACGAGGCTGTCGACAGCGTTTTCGATGCCGAGATTGCGGCCGCTTCGGGCGATGGAGCCAAGATTCCCGCGCCGCTCGATACGGCCTCGAAAGTCATCCTCTTCATCGGCGACTCGATGCTCGAAGGCCTCTCGCCGCGCATGGCCGACTATGCCGCGGCCAACGGCCACACGCTCTACACCGTCATGTGGTATAGCTCTACCTCCGAACGCTGGGGCTCGTCCGACAAGCTCCGCGGCTATATCGCCCGCCTCAAGCCCGACTACGTCTTCATCTGCCTTGGTGCCAACGAGCTCTTTGTCAAGGATATCAAGGAGAAACGCGACGCCTTTGTCAAGAACATCATCGGCGACATCGGCTCGATTCCCTACGTCTGGATCGGTCCGCCCAACTGGAAGCCCGACACCGGCATCAACGAGCTTATCGCCGCAAACGCCGTCGAAGGCGGCTATTTCAAGAGCGACGGCATGCACTTCGACCGTACCAAGGACGGCGCTCACCCGACGCGCTCGTCGGCCGCCGAATGGCTCGACAGCGTCGCCCGCTGGATGCCGCTTCACGCCGCCCATCCCATCCGCATGGCCAATCCCGGCGATGTCAAAGGCAAGCCTAAACGCATTTTTGTCCACCAGCCCGACGAAAAGTGATGGATGTCAACACCATGATTCTCAATCTCAAGGATATTTTCACCTACACCGAGGGCGAGCCCATGCTCTTCTCGAGCGGCACGTTCTGGGTGCTTTTTCTCGTCTTCATCCCGGTTTACAGTCTGCTGAAACGCCGTCTGTGGCAGATGATTGTCTTTGTTGTCGCCTTCAGCTTCTATTTCTATTATAAATCGAGCGGCGTCTTCGTCATGCTGCTCTTCGCGACCTCGCTTTTCGACTGGTTGCTGTCGCGGCTGCTCGTCAGGCTCAAGTCGGTCACGGCCCGCAAGCTCTGCGTCGCCTGCTCGCTGACGGCCTCGCTCGGCATCCTCGGCTATTTCAAATATGCCAATTTCTTCCTCTGGAACATCAGCGCCATGGTCGGCGCCAACTTCCAGCCTCTCGACCTGATTCTGCCAGTCGGCATAAGCTTCTATACCTTCCAGTCAATCAGTTATATAGTCGACGTCTATAAGGGCCGGGTCGCCCCGACGCGCACATGGCTCGAATATGCCTTCTTCCTCTCATTTTTCCCGGCACTCGTCGCCGGCCCTATCGTGCGCGCCGACTATTTCCTGCCGCAGATTCGCGAGAACCGTCACTCCACCCGCGACGAGGTCTACATGGGCTTGTGGCTCATTATCCTCGGCGTAGTCAAGAAAGCCATCATCGCCGATTACATCGCTCAGTATAACGACCTTATCTTCCAGTCGCCTACGGGCTACTCGGGCTTCGAGACCGTCATGGGCATCATCGGCTACACTATGCAGATCTACTGCGATTTCTCGGGCTACTCCGACATGGCCATCGGCATCGCGCTCATTATGGGTTTCAAGCTCGCTCAGAACTTCAACTTCCCCTATAAATCGCAGAATCTCACTGACTTCTGGCGCCGCTGGCACATCTCGCTCTCGACCTGGCTCCGCGATTATATCTACATACCCCTCGGCGGCAACCGCAAGGGCACACGCCGCACCTACATCAATAACTTCGCCACCATGCTCATCGGTGGTCTGTGGCACGGCGCGGCCTGGAAATTTGTCTTCTGGGGTGCAATGCACGGCGCCGGACTGGCCGTACACAAGGCATCGAAGCCCTGGCTCGACCGCCTCGGCTCATCGTGGCCCGTCAAGGCTTTCAGCTGGCTCTTGACGATGACCGTAGTAGCTTTGCTGTGGGTCTTCTTCCGCGCCGACAGCTGGACCGACTCATGGCTGATTATCAAAAATGCCTTCACCGATTTCTCGCTTGACTACGCGCTGCCTTTCGCCTCGGCTCGCATGCTGTGGCTGATAATGATGCTCGTCATCATCGTCGCCCACGCTTTGCCGACCAACTTCTGGAGCAAAGCCGCCGCAGCCTTCGTTCGCTCGCCGTGGATAGTCAAACTGCTGATATTCATCGTCGTCGTCCAGCTCGTCATCGAACTCCGCGGCGAAGACGTCGCCCCCTTCATCTACTTCCAGTTCTAAATTGTCCAAATATTTTAATTGCCTAAAAGTTAAGTTATTATGTCGAAGAAATTTTTGTGTGTAAGTCTGTTCATCGTATCTCTGATAATTTTAGCCGGTTGCGGAGATAATGAAGCTAAAAAGCAATATGAACTTGAGAAGCAAAAGTTAGAGCAGATGAAAGAAGATAATCGACAAAAAATTCGACAAACTATTGCAACAGGCGCATCTCCTGACTTCGTCACTCAAAATTTGTTAATTTTATAATAGCCTTATGTACAGAAT
>CALZQD010000198.1 GCA_945828175.1 uncultured Bacteroidales bacterium
CACACTGCATATCGTCGGCAGCGTCAGATGTGTATAAGAGACAGGTCATCTATCCCGCAGCCCACTACGGCCGCGACGCCCTCGTCGGCGTAGCCCTCTTCCTGACCCTCCTCGCCAAATCAGGTAAGAAGGTCAGCGAGCTTCGTCAGACCTATCCGCCTTACGACATCTACAAGACCAAAGTCGAGCTTCAGCCCTCGCTCGACGTCGACGCACTGCTCGTCGCCGTCAAAGAGCGCTTCGCCGGCGAGAAGATTACCGACATCGACGGCGTCAAGATAGACTTCGAAGACAGCTGGGTACACCTGCGCAAGTCAAACACCGAGCCCATCGTCCGCGTCTATGCCGAGGCCCACACGCCCGAAGCCGCACAGCAGCTCGGCGACTCAGTCAAGGCCATGATCGTCAAGATGGCAGAGTAATCCCCGAATCCATAACTACTACTATACGTCAACGGCCCGAGCGACATTCGCCCGGGCCGTTGTGTGCTTCAATATTTATTGCGGAGCAACGAGGTTGTGCTTAACCCCAGTGCGCTGGAGCAATGATAGACACTCAAGATAACTAAGCTTCGGAGAAGCGCTGTTATGGTGTATGTGATTATAACTTTGTTATTGGAGCTTCAGATCATTGCGACGCACGAATCTGAGTTTTGTCTTCTTGCCATTTTCCTGCTTTTCAAGAATCATCACAGACGACGTGAGCTTTTCGACGATAAAACGCTGTGTGTCCTCTGTGTCGTAGTCAGAGTCGAGCTCGCCGAACAGCGTAATGTCGAGATCACCTTATCATCATTCTGATAAAATGCCGCTTGCACGTGAAATCAGAAGAAGCGGTGGGGGACGTGGTGGTTGTGGGAGGTGAGGAGGTTGAGGGCGGTGGAGAGGAAGGCTTGGCGGCGGGTGTGCCAGGGTTCGGGGAGGGGTTGGGTTTCGTCGGTGAGGCGGAAGTTTGTGTGGGTGGCGTCGGGGGCAAGGGTGAACACGAGGCGGTAGGAGGCGTGGGCGACGCGGGCGTTGCCGTTGCTGTCGCGGTCGAGGGTTACGCTGACGGCGGCGCCGCCGCGGGTGTCGCGGGTTTTCATGTTGGAGATGAAGTTGCCTAAGGAGTAGACGACGAGTGCCCGGGTGCCGTCGGGACGGGTGCGCATCTCGAAGGGTTGTATGACATGGGGATGGCTGCCGATTATGAGGTCGGCGCCGCTGTCGACGAGGAAGTCGGCGAGTGAGCGCTGGGCGCTGTTGGGCAGGAGTTTGTATTCGTCGCCCCAGTGGACGCAGACGGTAACGATCTCGGCGCCGCGGAGTCGGGCGCGGGCGATGTCGCTGCTGATGAGCCGGCGGTCGATGTAGTCGACGACGGCTCCCTGGGTGGCGCTGATGCCGTTTGTACCGTAGGTGTAGTTGAGAAAGGCGATTTTGAAGCCGTTGATGTCGCGGATGAGTGGGACGAGGCTGTCGCGCTCGGCGACGTTGCGGTAGGTGCCGGTGTGGGCTATGCGGCGTGAGTCGAGGTGGTCGAGGGTGGCACGGAGGCCTTTGTCGCGGCGGTCGAGGGTGTGGTTGTTGGCCGTGAGTATGAGTGAGAAGCCTGCGTCGGCGAGGGCGTCGGCGTATTGGGTGGGTGCGTTGAAGCAGGGGTAGCCTGTCCAGGGGCCGGGGCCGACGGGTGTCTCGAGGTTGACGACGGCGTAGTCGGCGGCTTTGATGAAGGGCTCGACGGCGGTGAAGCAGCCGCTGTAGTCGAAGGTGCCGTCGCTGCATCGGGCGGCGTCGAGCTGGGCTGTGTGTTGCATGGCGTCGCCGACAAAGACAATCTCGGCCTCGGGGATGCCGAAGACGAGATTGAATAGTGATATCAGTATGGGAATGAGTACCATAACCGGCGCGGGCGGTTAACGGGCGCGTCGCCGGGCGGCCTCGAGGGTGTTGAGCATGAGGGAGACGATGGTCATGGGTCCTACGCCGCCGGGAACGGGGGTGATGTAGGAGCATTTGGGTGCGACGTTGGCGAAGTCGACGTCGCCGCTGAGGCGCCAGCCGTTTTTCTTGGTGGCGTCGGTGACGCGGGTTGTGCCGACGTCGATGACGACGGCGCCGTCTTTGACCATGTCGGCTGTGACGAAGCCGGGACGGCCGAGGGCTGCGACTAGGATGTCGGCCTGCGAGGTGATGTCTTTGAGGTTTTTGGTGGCGCTATGGCAGACGGTGACGGTGGCGTCGCCGATGTCGGCTTTCTGGAGCATCAGCGATGCGAGGGGTTTGCCGACGATGTTGCTGCGGCCGATGATGACGCAGTGGCGTCCGCGGGTCTCGATGTTGTAGCGGCGGAGGAGTTCGATGATGCCGGCGGGTGTGGCCGAACGGAAGCCGGGGAGGCCGATGGAGAGGCGGCCGACGTTGACGGGATGGAAGCCGTCGACGTCTTTGGCGGGGTCGACGGTTTCGATGACGCGCTGTTCGTCGATGTGGCGGGGCAGGGGAAGCTGGACGATGAAGCCGTCGACGTCGGGGTCGTCGTTGAGGCGGCGGACTTCGTCGAGGAGGCGTTCTTCGGTGATGTCGTCTTCGAAGCGTATGAGCGAGGATGTGAAGCCGCACTCGCCGCAGGCTTTGACTTTGTGTGCGACGTAGGTTTCGCTGCCGCCGTCGTGGCCGACGAGGATGGCTGCGAGGTGGGGGCGTTTGCCGCCTTTGGCAACTATATCGGCCACAGTGGCCGCGATTTCGGCCTTTATCTCGGCCGCTGTCTTTTTACCGTCGATAAGTTCCATTGGTGTATCGTGCTGAATGTGAGTTTATCTCTTTTTCATGCGGCGCATCTGCTGCATCATCTTCATGGGGTTGCGCATCGAGGTTGCGGCGCGCATCATCTTGCGCATGTCTTCGAATTGCTTAAGAAGGCGGTTGACTTCCTGGAGTGTTGTGCCCGAGCCTTTTGCGATGCGCTGACGGCGGCTGCCGTTGATGATTTCGGGGTGCTCGCGCTCGTCGGGAGTCATCGACATGATGATGGCTTCGATGCCTTTGAAGGCGTCGTTGTCGATGTCGATGTCGCGGATGGCTTTGCCGACGCCGGGTATCATCGAGGCGAGGTCCTTGATGTTGCCCATCTTCTTAATCTGCTGGATCTGCTTGAGGAAGTCGTTGAAGGTGAACTGGTTTTTGCGGAGCTTGGCGGCGATTTCGGCGGCTTCTTTCTCGTCGTACTGCTGCTGGGCTTTTTCGACGAGAGAGACGATGTCGCCCATGCCGAGGATGCGGTCGGCCATGCGCGAGGGGTAGAAGGCGTCGATGCCGTCGAGACCTTCGCCTGTACCGACGAATTTGATAGGCTTCTCGACGACGCTGCGAATCGAGAGGGCCGCGCCGCCGCGGGTGTCACCGTCGAGTTTGGTGAGGACGACGCCGTTGAAGTCGAGGCGCTCGTTGAAGGCTTTGGCGGTGTTGACGGCGTCCTGGCCTGTCATGGCGTCGACGACGAAGAGTATTTCGGTGGGGTTGACGGCGTTTTTGAGAGCCTCGATCTCGTTCATCATGTCTTCGTCGACGGCGAGGCGGCCGGCGGTATCGACGATGACGAGGTCGTGGTGGTGCTCTTTGGCGTAGGCGATGGCATTGCGGGCGATGTCGACGGGCTTCTTCGAGCCTTCCTCGCTGTAGACGGGGACGTCAATCGAGGCGCCGAGGACCTTGAGCTGGTCGATGGCGGCGGGGCGGTAGACGTCGCAGGCGACGAGCAGGGGGCGCATGGCTTTCTCGCTCTTGAGTTTCTTGGCGAGCTTGCCCGAGAAGGTTGTCTTGCCCGAACCCTGGAGACCCGACATGAGGATGACGGCAGGCTTGCCCGAGAGGTTGAGGGGCACGACATCGCCGCCCATGAGGGCAGTGAGCTCGTCGTGGACGATCTTGACCATGAGCTCGCCGGGCTTGATGGCGTTGATGACGTTCTGGCCGAGGGCCTTCTGCTTGACGGTGTCGGTGAAGGTCTTGGCTACTTTATAGTTGACGTCGGCGTCGATGAGTGCGCGGCGCACGTCCTTAAGGGTCTCGGCGACGTTGATTTCGGTGATTCGGCCCTGGCCTTTCTGGAGTTGGAACGTGGGTGAAAGTATGTCAGTTATTTTGGAAAACAATTATAGGGGTTT
>CALZQD010000199.1 GCA_945828175.1 uncultured Bacteroidales bacterium
CAGATGTGTATAAGAGACAGCAGTAATAAAATTTTATTACCTTTGACGAAATAACTTTTTTCAACACATTTTTTTACACCTAAAATCAAAAAAAACCTGTGAAGAAACTTACCTCATTGCTTTTATCATTTTCGTTTGCGGCCGCTATGACCGCTCAGGCTGCCGTGCCGGTCTACCTCGACCGCACAAAGCCCATAGAAGACCGCGTCGAGGACGCTCTCTCCCGCATGACTACCGAGGAGAAGATTGCCATCATCCACGCGCAGTCGAAATTCTCTTCGGCCGGCGTTCCGCGCCTCGGCATTCCCGAGCTCTGGACCGACGACGGCCCTCACGGCGTCCGCCCCGAAGTCCTCTGGGACGAATGGGACCAGGCCGGCTGGACCAATGACTCATGCATCGCCTTCCCGGCCCTGACAGCCCTCGCAGCCTCGTGGGACCGCGACATCTCGCGCCTTTACGGCAAATCGCTCGGCGAGGAAGCCCGCTACCGCAAGAAAGACGTCATCCTCGGCCCCGGCGTAAACATCTACCGCACGCCCCTCAACGGCCGCAACTTCGAATATATGGGTGAAGACCCATATCTGGCCGCCAAGATGGTCGTGCCATACATCAAGGGCCTCCAGAGCAACGGTGTCGCCGCCTGCCTCAAGCATTTCGCTCTCAACAATAACGAGGTCAACCGCCACACGAGCAACGTCATCGTCGACGACCGCGCGCTCTACGAAATCTACCTCCCGGCTTTCAAGGAGGCGGTCGACAGCGGCGTCTGGTCGATCATGGGCGCCTATAACCTCTACAAAGACCAGCATCTCTGCCACAATCAGTATATCCTCAACGACATTCTCAAAGGCGAGTGGGGCTTCGACGGCGCTGTCATCTCCGACTGGGGTGGCACCCACGACACCGAGCAGGCCATCCACAACGGTCTCGACATCGAGTTCGGCAGCTGGACCAACGGCCTCTCGCAGGGCACAAGCAACGCCTACGACAACTACTACCTCGCTATGCCTTATCTCAAGCTCATCAAGGCCGGCAAGGTCGGCACGAAAGAGCTCGACGAGAAGGCCCGCCGCGTCCTCCGTCTGATGTATCGCACGGTCATGGACGGTAATCGCCCCTACGGCTCACTCTGCTCGCCCGAACACTCCGACGCCGCCCGCCGCATCGGCCAGGAGGGCATCGTCCTCCTCGCCAACCGCGGCAACGTCCTGCCCATGAAGCTCGACGGCCATAAGAAAGTCGCCGTCATCGGCGAGAACGCCATCAAGATGATGACCGTCGGCGGCGGCAGCTCGTCGCTCAAGGCCAAATACGAGATTTCGCCCCTCGACGGCCTCCGCAAACGCCTCGCAGGCAAGGCCGACGTCGTCTATGCCCGCGGTTATGTGGGTGACACGACCGGCGAATACAACGGCGTCACCACCGGCCAGAACCTCGCCGACGACCGCACTCCCGAGGAGCTTATCGCCGAGGCTGTCGCTGTCGCCAAGGATGCCGACTATGTCATCTTCGTCGGCGGCCTCAACAAAGACAACCATCAGGACTGCGAGGACAGCGACCGCGCCGGCCTCGAGCTGCCCTACAATCAGGACGCTCTCATCGAAGCTCTTGCGGCTGTCAATCCCAACCTCGTCGTCGTCAACATCTCGGGCAACGCCGTGGCTATGCCCTGGGTCGACAAAGTGCCGGCCATCGTTCAGGCCTGGTTCCTCGGCTCTGAGGGCGGCAACGCAATCGCTTCGGTGCTGACGGGCGACGTCAACCCCTCGGGCAAGCTCCCGATGACCTTCCCCGCACGCCTCTCTGACGTCGGCGCCCACAGCGTCGGCCAGTATCCAGGCACGCCCCGCAACGACGGCTCTAAGATCGTCGACATCGAGTACCGCGAAGGCATCTTCGTCGGCTATCGCTGGGCCGACAAGAACAAGATTCAGCCCCTCTTCCCCTTCGGCCACGGCCTGAGCTATACGACCTTCGACTACGGCAAGGCCACGATTGACAAGACCGAGGGCACGGCCGACGATGTCTTCACCATCAGCATCCCCGTCACCAACACTGGAGACCGCGCCGGCCGCGAAATCGTCCAGCTCTATGTTTCAGATCTCAAGACTACGCTCCCGCGCCCCGTCAAAGAGCTCAAAGGCTTTAAGAAAATCAGCCTCGAGCCGGGTCAGACCGAGACAGTCACCTTCGAGATTTCGCGCGGTGACCTGAGCTACTTCGACGCCGACAAACACGCCTGGGTTGTCGACCCCGGCAAGTTCGAAGCCCTCGTCGGAGCTTCGTCGCGCGACATCCGCTCTAAAGTCGCTTTTAAAGTGAAATAAAATTTATTGATATTGTATTTCTCAAGACGCCGCGCCTCAACGGGTTGCGGCGTTTTTTTCGTCTCTGTAGAGCGCAAACAGCGCCATTGAGCCTATCAGCGCGAAGGGCACGCCCAACAGCGCCGGCGAGTCGAGGCCGAAGCCCTCTTTGATGGCCAGGCCGCCGAGCGACGCCGACACGGCGTTCGACACGTTGAATGCAATCTGTATTCCCGCGCCGCCGAGCATCTCGCCGCCCTTGGCATACTTAACTATCAGATACTGCAGCGGGCCGCCGATGGCGAAGAGGCCCGCCGTCGCCGTAAACATCAGCAGCAGCGACGGCACCTTCATCGACGAGCAGAGATAAATCGCCGGCATCACTGCGACGAGTATCGCCGCAACCCGGCCCGTCACATACGACGCGCGGTAGCGGTCGGCCAGTTTGCCGGCGACAGCGTTGCCCGTCACCATGCCCGCGCCCGCGAGCATCATCACCCACGTCATCGCGTGCGCCGAAAAGCCCGTGATGTCTGTCATCACCGGCTCGACGTAGCTAAACCAGCAGTAGACGCTCGCCTGGCCGAAGAACACACCCGTGTAAATCAGCCACGGCTCCTTATGGCGCAGGAAGCCAAACTGACCCTTGATGCCCGTGTCAGGCAGCGGTTTGAGGTAGGGCAGCCTCACGGTCATCGCCGTGAAAGCCAACAGGCCGAAGAGGGCCACGATGCCGAAGGCAAAGCGCCAGTTGAGCATCGTGCTTATAAATGTCGCCGCCGGCACGCCTATGACATTTGCCACCGTCATGCCGCCGACCATAACGGCGACGGCCGATGCCCCGTGACCTTTGTCAGCCAAACGCGAGCAGACGATGGCGCCCGCCCCGAAGAAAGCCCCGTGGGGCAGGCCCGACGCAAATCGTGCGCAGAGCAGCATCGTGTAGCTCGGCGCAAGAGCCGCGCAGAGATTACCGAGAAAGATTACCGCGCTGAGTATCAGCATCAGCGTCTTCAGCGGCAGTCGCCGCAGCGCTATCAGCAGCGGAGCGCCGACAGCCACGCCTAATGAATATGCCGAGATGAAATGTCCGGCTTTGACGATTGAAATATCCAGGCCGTCGGCCACATCGCCGAGAATGCCCATCATGCCGAATTCGGCTATACCGAGAGCAAAAGTCCCTATAGCCAAAGAGGCAATACTACGTTTCATAACCTAAAGCTTAAGTACCTTATTGAAAAATTGCGCGGCAAAGATAGCAGTTTTTGTCGGCTAAAGCAAATAGTTGTAAAATTAAGGGGTTTAAAAGACCTATTTGTTTAAATATTGTTAACCGTGAGCAAAATTCTTTCCAAAAACTATGTTTTATAACATAAAGTCATTACCTTTGCATCGTGTTTTTCATGGTATTAGATTTAAGGTTAAAAAGATTATTCGTCGTGATGACGAATAATTTTTTTTTATCCCTTCCCCAACGGTAATTAAGAACAAAAAAGCCGCATCATGCGACAGCGCCTCGGCCTACGCGGTCACCGGTAAAATCATCGCCTTGCAGGCGATAATCGATTCTCCAATTTCAGGCTATAGCCGATTCCTCCGATAGCTCCGATAATTCCGATATTTCCGAGAAAAAAGCTAAAATTTTTTTTTCTCCGAACTTCAGCGAGGCCGTGTGGAGCGAGGGTTTCAACCCTCGCAGCCAAAGCACTGTGATGCAACGGTTAAAACCGTTGCTCCATAGGCTGCGCCCTGGAGCCCGCGCTCTCCTCCTCGAGGCCGTATGGAGCGAGGGTTTCAACCCTCGCAGCCAACGCCTTGGCCTGCAACGGTTAAAAC
>CALZQD010000200.1 GCA_945828175.1 uncultured Bacteroidales bacterium
AGCTATCAGGCATCGCTGCTCGCCATCCCCAACGAGTACGACAAGCTCATGAGCGCCATTGGCGCCACCGGCACCAACGCCTACACAAGCTACGACGTCACCTGCTATACCGAAAACATCCCCTCTAACGAGATCGAGAACTGGGCTATGATTCAGGCCGACCGCTTCGAGCATCCCGTCATCCGCGGCTTCCACACCGAGCTTGAGACCATCTACGAGGAGAAAAACATGTCGCTGACATCCGACGGCCGCAAGATGAACGAGGCCATGCTCTCGGCCCTCTTCCCCAGCCACCCCTACGGCTCCCAGACCGTGCTCGGCACCCAGGAGAATCTCAAGAACCCGTCGATCACCAACGTCAAGAACTACCACAAGCAGTGGTATGTTCCCAACAACATGGCCGTCTGCGTCGCCGGTGACTTCGATCCCGACAACATGGTCGACATCATCACCAAATACTTTGGCCACCTCAAGCCCAACTACAACCTGCCCGTCCTCAACTTCCCCGCCGAAGCCGAAATCGTCGAGCCCGTCAACGTCGAAGTCCTCGGTCAGGAAGCCGAGCGCATCTACCTCGCCTGGCGACTTCCCGCAGCCAAAGACCCCGACATGCTCGTCGTTCAGCTCATGCTTCAGGTGCTTAACAACGACAAGTGCGGCCTCATCGACGTCAACGTCAACCTGCCCCAGCGCACCCTCGGCGCAGGCGTAGGCCTCTATGACCTCGCCGACCAGGGCGCCTTCATCATCATCGGCATGCCCAAGGGCGGTCAGACTCTCGACGACATCCGCGCCATCCTCCTCGAAGAAGTCAAGAACCTCCGCGAAGGCAAATTCTCCGACGACCTCGTGCCCGCCATCGTCAACAACATGAAGCTCGACCTCCAGCGCTCGTTCGAGAGCAACGACTCGCGCGCCACCATGTATGTCAACGCCTTTGTCAACGGACAGCCATGGGCCGACGAGGTCAAGCAGCTCGACAAACTCGACAAGATCACCAAGGCCGACATCATCCGCGTCGCCAACAAATATCTCGGCGACAAGAACTACGCCGCCATCTACAAACGTCAGGGCAAAGACCCCAACGAGCTCAAGATTGCCAAACCCGACCTGACGCCCATCGCCATGAACCGCGACACTGCGTCACAGATGCTCAAAAACGTCCAGAACAGCAAGGTCGAGCCCATCGAACCTGTCTTCCTCGACTATAAGAAAGACCTCACCTTCCTCAAGGACAAAAACGGCATGCCCGTCTACTACACCGCCAACACCACCAACGACGTCTTCCAGCTCACATATATATATAATGTGGGCAGCAACAACGACCGCCGTCTCGAATATGCAGCCGAACTGCTCGACCTCTTCGGCACACCCGACATGACATCGAGCCGGATTCAGAACGAATTCTACAAACTCGCCTGCAACTTCCGCGTCTCTGTCGGCGCCGAGCGCTCATACATCGTCATCAGCGGTCTCAACGAGAACATGCCCGCCGCCCTCAACCTCGTCGAGAAAGTCATCCACGAGGCTGTCGCCGACACCGCCGCCTACAACGCATACGTCGACCGCGTAGCCCAGAACCGCATCAACCGCAAGAAAAACCAGCGTTCTAACTTCTCGGCCCTGACTGCATACATGCGCTACGGCAAACACAACCCGACAACCGACGACCTCAGCGTCGACTCGCTCCGCGCCATCGACCCCAAAGAACTGTTGGGCGCGCTCGGCGACCTCGTCAGCCACGAATACCAGGTAATCTACTACGGCGCAACCCCGGCCGACAAACTCCTCGCAGACATCAACGCCGCACACCGCACACCCGCCACGCTCAAGCCCTCGCCCGAGCAGAACGTCTACACCCTCGCCCGGCCCGAGGAAACCGTCATCTTCGTCGCCCCCTACGACGCAAAGCAGCTCTACATGCAGATGTTCTCTAACCGCGGCGAGAAATACAATCCCGCCATCGAGCCCCTGCGCCGCGTCTACAACGACTACTTCGGCGGTTCGATGAACGCCATCGTCTTCCAGGAAATGCGCGAAAGCCGCTCGCTCGCCTACTCGGCCGGCGCAAGCTACAACGCACCAGGCTACCTGCGTAACCCCTACACCTACAACGCGATGATTGCCACCCAGAACGACAAACTCATCGACGCAGTCACAGCCTTCGACGAAATCATCAACGACATGCCTCTGAGCCCCGCAGCATTCGACCTCGCCAAGAAAAACATCGAGTCGACCCTGCGCACCGAGCGCATCATCAAAGACAACATCGCCTGGAGCTACATCAACGCCCGTGACCTCGGCCTCGACACCGACCGCCGCATCGCCGTCTACCAGGCTCTGCCCGACATCACCCTCGACGACGTCAAGGCATTCCAGGAGCAGAACGTCAAAGACCGCACATACTACTATGCCATCCTCGGCGACACCGCCGACCTCGACATGGAAGCCCTCTCGAAACTCGGCAAAGTCGTCGTCCTGACAACCGAAGAAATCTTCGGCGAATAACGCCCGAAACATAACACCCTCATACCGGGGGCGGCACACGTCATCGCGAACGAGTGCCGCCCCCGCTGTTTCCGGCCGCCATGACTGACAACTGACATAATGTCAGTCATGCATCTGCAACGCTAATCAGCTGTAATACAATAAAATTAAATAGCCACAACTTTTTTGGCACACGATTTGTTTAAATAATGACAGAAACAAAAGAAATTAATAATATAACATAAACATAAAACATAAACAATTATGGGAAAAATCATTGGTATCGACTTAGGCACAACCAACTCATGTGTCGCAGTTCTCGAAGGTAACGACCCTGTTGTAATCCCCAACAGCGAAGGACGAAACACAACACCGTCAGTAGTCGCATTCGTCGACGGCGGTGAACGCAAAGTCGGCGATCCCGCAAAACGTCAGGCAATCACCAACCCCAAACGCACAATCTACTCAATCAAGCGTTTCATGGGTGAAACATACGACCAGGTACAGAACGAAATCGACCGCGTGCCCTACAAAGTAGTCCGCGGCGACAACAATACACCCCGAATCGACATCGACGGCCGTCAGTACACACCCCAGGAAATCTCGGCAATGATCCTTCAGAAAATGAAGAAAACCGCCGAAGACTACCTCGGACAGTCAGTCACCGAAGCCGTCATCACCGTCCCCGCATACTTCAACGACTCACAGCGTCAGGCAACCAAAGAAGCCGGCGAAATCGCAGGCCTCACCGTCAAACGTATCGTCAACGAGCCTACCGCAGCAGCCCTCGCCTACGGCCTCGACAAATCTAACAAAGACCAGAAGATCGCCGTATTCGACCTCGGCGGCGGCACATTCGATATCTCAATCCTCGAACTCGGCGACGGCGTCTTCGAAGTAAAATCGACCAACGGCGACACACACCTCGGCGGCGACGACTTCGACCACGTCATCATCGACTGGCTCGCCGACGAATTCCAGAAAGAAGAAGGCGTCGACCTCCGTCAGGATTCTATGGCACTCCAGCGCCTCAAAGAAGCAGCCGAGAAAGCCAAGATCGAACTCTCGAGCACAACCTCGACAGAGATCAACCTGCCCTACATCATGCCCGTCAACGGTATACCCAAACACCTCGTCAAGACCCTGACACGCGCTAAATTCGAACAGCTCGCCGACAAACTCATCCAGGCAACCATCAAACCCTGCGAACAGGCACTCAAAGACGCAGGCCTCACCGCAAAAGACATCGACGAAGTGATCCTCGTCGGCGGTTCGACCCGTATCCCCGCCATCCAGCAGGTAGTCGAGAAATTCTTCGGCAAAGCACCCTCAAAAGGCGTCAACCCCGACGAAGTCGTTGCAGTCGGCGCAGCCATCCAGGGCGGTGTCCTCTCAGGCGACGTTAAAGACGTCCTCCTCCTCGACGTAGTTCCTCTGTCAGTCGGCATCGAAACCCTCGGCGGCGTCATGACAAAACTCATCGAAGCAAACACCACCATCCCCACACGCAAGAGCGAGACATTCTCGACCGCTGCCGACAACCAGCCCTCAGTCGAGATCAACGTCCTCCAGGGCGAACGTCCCATGGCAAAAGACGACAAACTCCTCGGCAAATTCCACCTCGACGGCATCGCACCCGCAC
>CALZQD010000201.1 GCA_945828175.1 uncultured Bacteroidales bacterium
CGACCCTCGGTGATGCCGTAGTCGGTCTCGTCGATGTCTTCGTTGATGCAGGTGCGGAGGTTGTATGACAGCGGCGCCAGCGACGCGTCGAAGGTAAATTTCTTCTTGGGCGACACATAGTTATATGTCATACCGACACCGGCGGTGAGGTCGCCGGGCGACAGCAGCGCCGACACAAGGTCGCGGGTATTGCTCTTGTAGGAGTTGAGCAGCTGGGTCTTGAACTGCGCCGTCAGCGAGTAGTACCACCGGCTGGCAGCTTTGATACCGAGGGTCATGTTGACCTGGAAGAGGTCCTCAGAGATGCTATAGTTGCGCAGGCTGTCGTCGGGAGCGCTGTTGAGGCCGAGCTTATACTGGGCCGTCGTCTCGAAGAGCAGGTTGGGATGATACTCCTGATTGAGCTTCACATCATAATATATGTGTCCGAGCACGTTGAGGTTGTTGTTGCCGCCCTGATACCAGTTGGGCGAAACATATGCCTGCGAGAACTGCAGCGAGGTGCGGAAGTCTCTGATCCAATGGCGTTTCTTTACCTCGACGGGCTTGAGGGTCGTGCCGGTGACGGGTGCCTTGACGACTTCCTCGATGGTGATGGTGTGGTCTTCGGGGTTGACTACGGCGTGATAGACCTTCGGCGCCTCGGGGAGCATGTCGATGTTATATTTCACCAGGTCAGGACGGTTGATGAAGAGATCGTAGCGCAGATTCTTCATGTTGCGCGTGACAAACTCCTCGTCCTCAATCCATTTCATATATTCCTTGCCCGAGTAGAATTTCTCGTCGAGGCGCACGGTGTCGCGGAACTCATAGTGGTCGTAGACAGCCGGGCGGAAGAAATAGCGCGGCAGGCGGGGCAAGACGATGGTCGTGTCGATGATGATGCTGTCGCCGACAAGACCCGGACCGAGCGTGTCGGGCACGGCGACGAGTTCTTCCTCGGCCGCGTCTACGACGGCCGAGCTGAAATAGCGCGCCTGTGCCGACGCCATGAAAGCAACCATGACTAAAACAGCCGGCAACAAGGCTTTGAATATCTTAAGTCTTATTTTCACCATTTTTCAGTTGTTAGTTACGTTCTTGTATGCGATATAGATAGTGCAGACGCCGAAGGTCATGCGGCGGAAACGCGCGCCGGTGAAGCCCGAGGCTTCCATCAGCGCCGTCATCGCCTCGCCCTGCGGCACGGCGGCGATGCTCTCGGGCAGATAGCTGTAGGCTCTTACATCTTTCGACACCAGGCGGCCTAACGCCGGGATTATCGCCCGCGTATAGAGCTTGTAGAAGGGCTTGACCAGCGGATTGACGGGCGTCGAGAGCTCGACGACGCAAAGCATGCCGCCGGGAGCGAGCACGCGCAGCATCTCGTCGTAGCCGCGGTCGAGGTGCTCGAAGTTTCTCACCCCGTAGGCTACGGTGACGGCGTCGAAGCTGCCGTCGTCAAAGGGCAGCGCCAAGCAGTCGCCCGTGGTGAGGCTGATGCGGCCGTCGAGGCCGGCGTCGGCGACCTTGCGGCGGCCGATGCCTATCATTCCCTCCGAGAGGTCTATGCCCGTGACGGTCGCCCCGCCGATGCGGCGCGCGAGGGCTATGGCGAGGTCGCCCGTGCCCGTGGCAACATCGAGGATGCGGCGCGGACTGCGGTCGGCCACGGCCCTGACGGCACGGCGACGCCAGAGTTTGTCGATGCCGAAGGTCATCGCCCTGTTCATGAAGTCATAGGCGGGAGCGATCGAGTCGAACATCTCGCGCACCTGACTACCCTTGGCGCGGCTGTCGTCGTAGGGTTTTATTTTCTCGGCCCTGACTTCGGTCATGCTTTGAGGCGGTCGAGACAGTCGAGGACGTTGCGGGCGATACGCTCTTCGAGGTGCTCTTCGGGAGCCTTGACGAAGGCTTTGCCGGTGATGTGTTCATAAAGCTCGATATAGCGCTCCGAGATACCATCGCAGATAGCGGGCGTCATCTCGGGCACTTTCTGGCCGGGTTTGCCCATGAAGTTGTTCTCGATAAGCCACTGGCGCACAAACTCCTTCGAGAGCTGACGCTGCGGCTGGCCGAGCTCGAATCGCTCCTCGTAGCCGTCGGCATAGAAGTAGCGCGACGAGTCGGGCGTATGGATTTCGTCGATGAGGATGACCTTGTCGGCGAGCTTGCCGAACTCATATTTCGTGTCGACGAGTATCAGGCCCTTCTCGGCGGCCATGCGGGTGCCGATCTTGAAGAGCTCGCGGGTGTAGCGCTCCATGACCTCGTAGTCTTCGGCGCTGACGATGCCGCGGGCGATGATCTCCTCGCGCGAGATGTTCTCGTCGTGGCCGGCCTCGGCTTTGGTCGTCGGGGTGATGATGGGCTCGTCGAAGCGCTGGTTCTCGCGCATGCCGTCGGGGAGCTTCACGCCGCAGATCTCACGCGCGCCGGCGGCATATTCGCGCCATGCGCTGCCCGTAAGATAGCCGCGGATGATCATCTCGACACGGAAACCCTCACATTTGTAGCCGACTGTCACCATCGGGTCGGGAACGGCAAGTTTCCAGTTGGGAACGACGTCGGCCGTGGCGTCGAGAAACTGTGCTGCAATCTGATTGAGCATCTGACCTTTATACGGAATACCCTCGGGGAGAATGACGTCGAAGGCCGAAATGCGGTCGGTGGCCACCATCACGAGAAGACTGTCGTCAATCGTGTAGACGTCACGCACTTTGCCGTGATAGACTGCGGTCTGACCGGGAAAGTTGAAATCGGTTTTGGTAAGAGTCGTTGCCATGTGAGAATTATTGGTTTATCGTTGTGATTGTTGATTATTGTTGTTCTGTTTCAGAGCTTTGCCGCTCGCACTCCTTGTCGTAGCACTCATAGGCCTCGACGATGCGCTGCACGAGCTGGTGGCGTATGATGTCTTTCTTGCCGAACTCCACGCGGCCGATGCCCGGCACGTCTTTCAGCACCCTCAGCGCCTCGATCAGGCCCGAACGCGTCGAGCGCGGCAGGTCGATCTGCGTCACATCGCCCGTTATTATCATCTTGGCGTTCATGCCTAAGCGGGTGAGGAACATCTTAATCTGGTGGGTTGTGGTGTTCTGCGCCTCGTCGAGCACGATGACGGCGTCGTTGAGCGTTCGGCCGCGCATGAAAGCCAGGGGCGCTATCTGTATCACTTTCGTGTCCATATATTCGCGCAGCTTGACGGCCGGAATCATGTCCTCGAGCGCGTCGTAGAGCGGCTGCAGATAGGGGTCGATCTTGTCCTTCATGTCGCCGGGGAGGAAGCCGAGCTTCTCGCCGGCCTCGACAGCCGGACGCGAGAGGATGATCTTGCGCGCCTCGCGGTTCTTGAGCGCACGCACCGCCAAGGCTATCGCCACATAGGTCTTGCCCGTGCCGGCAGGACCGAGCGCGAATGTCAGGTCGTTGTGCGAGAACTCCTCGACGAGTTTCTGCTGATTAGGCGTGCGGCCCACGATAGGCTTGCCGTTGATGCCGTAGATGATGACGTCGTCGCGCTTGAGCTCGCGCGGCGCCTCACCCTTGACGATGTCGATGATGACATCCTCGTTCAGCGAATTATACTGCGAGGCATGAGCCTCGAGAGCCTTGATAGCCTTCTCGAAATCAGCGGTTTCGCTATCCTCGCCAATGACCTTTATCACCGAGCCTCGCGCCGAAACGCGCAGCTTCGGATAAAGATTCTTTATCAGCTGCATATTAGAATTATTGACCCCGTAAAAGCTGACCGGGTCGACATTGTCGAGGATGATGATGCGTTCAATCATAATAGCGATGAATATTAGTGCAAAGTTACAAAAATAACGGTTAGGTCAGCGATATAGTTTACATAAAATCACACCCAAGCCCCGGTCGCCATCGTCAGGGTTTAAAGAACAAAAGGCATAAGAACAGAAGGACAAAAAATTTTTCAAAGTCGGTCGGTCTGCGCAAACTCGGCGACGAGCTCGTCGCCGGCACATTAATAGCTTTGGTCACAGCATATTGGCTGCGAGGGTTGAAACCCTCGCTCCATAGTTTTCCAACGATGTCAATGTTCTTTTGACATCGTTTTGGCCGGTTTAGACGCGCGGGGATGTCTGCCGCTAAAGTGGTCGTGGATGGGGAGGTAACTTGCTGGCT
>CALZQD010000202.1 GCA_945828175.1 uncultured Bacteroidales bacterium
CCGCTGCCGGCGTGGAGCTTGCGGCCCTGAGCCATGCCCTTGAGCCATGCGGCGGCGATGGGCGTGATGTCGGTGTCGGGATAGCGTTCGAGCATGTCGCGAAGCACGGCATTGAACTCCTCGGGGCGGTTCTCGGTGACGTAGGCAAGGGCGTGGAGGAACATGAACTTGGGCATGATCTTGCTCAGCGGATATTTCTCCGACATCTCGGCGTAGGCGCTGTGGACGCGGTCGTTGCGGTTGTTGAGATAGTCGTCGTAGGTCTGCTCGTAGAGCAGCTGCTGGCGGGCGTCCATCGTCTTGAGATTCTCGATATACTGCGGGTCGCGCATGGCCGTGCCGTATTTGCTGTCGGGGAAGTCGTCGATGATGAGGCGGCGGTAGCGCTCGGCCTCGGCGGTCTTGCCCTCGCGCATATACATCAGGTAGATGTTATAGTAGACGTCGAGGCGGTAGACGTTGTCGGGATAATCCTTGAGCAGGCGGTCGAACTCGCTCATCGAGGCGGGGAAGTCCTCGAGCTTGTCCTTGAGTATCACGCCCATGTTATAGAGGCCCTCCTGGATGATGTCGTTGCAGGTCTGGCGCTCTTCGTCGGTCTTGGGAATCTGCGAGAGGTAGTATTCGGGGAAGTGCGGGTCGTCGGCCGAGGCGTCTTTCTTGTTATCGTCGTCGGGCGAGCCGCCGCCGTCGGCTATGCTGTCGGCGAGAGCGTCGTCGCGGTCAGAGTCGGCATCGAAGTCGTTGACGTTGAACGTCGCCTTGTTGCGGCGGCGCCAGTCGTCCTCGAGCTTGCGCGAGCCCCAGCGGCGCTGGAACTCGGTCTTGCCCGAGTTGCGGGTGGCCGTGTTGTAGAAATACCACGAGTTGTCGGTGTTGATATTAAACGAGTTGGGGGCCTGCGCGGCGTTGCCGTTGTTAAACCGGTCGCCCTGCGCGGCCTGGCTGGCGAGATATTCCTCGCGGCGGGCGTTCTCGGCCTCCTCTTTCTCTTTCTTGACGAGCTCCTCGATGATTTTGTTGACGACCTCGAGCTGCTGCTCGGGCGTCATGCGGCTAAGGCGCAGAAGCGAGTCCTGGAGGGTGACGTTCTGCGAGTAGAGCGCCAGTTCGTCGAGGACGTCTGAGCGGCGTTTCAATAGCTTGTAGTCGGGGAAGGTCTCGGGCAGCTGCGGGATGGCCTCGGCGTAGCAGGGCTGGGCCTTTTCATACTGATGACGGTCGAAATAGAGTCCGCCGAGCGTCACCTGACTGACAGCCTTGTCGATGCCGTTGCGCGTACTCTTCTCGGCTGCAAGCACATAGTTCTCGATGGCTTTGTTGGTGTCGCGGCGCGAGAGGTAGAGGTTGCCGATGGCATAATATATCTGGTCGAGGTATTCCTTGTTGCGGTCGTAGCGGGTCATGCGCTTGAGGGCCTTGACTTCGGAGCTGATGTCGCTGCCCTCGAAGACCTCGCTCTGCTTGATGCGGGCGTTGAATTTCGTGCGGTAAGGCGCCGACGAGGCGCTGCCGGCCTTCTTGAATGCCTCGTAGGCGGCTTTTTTCTGCCCGAGGCGCATATATACCTGACCGAGAAGGAAGTTGAGTCGCGTCTTCTGCGGCCCCGACGAGGCCTTTATCGCCTCGCGGAGATATGGCTCGGCCTTCTCGAAGTCGCCGGCCTTGATCTCATAGTCGGCGTAGACGCGGTTGTAGAGCCCGCGCAGGGTCTTGTCGGTCAACTCGGCCTGCTTGATGCGCGTTATTATCATCTCGGCCTCGAAGAGCCAGCCGAGCGAGACATAGCTCTGGGCCTGCCACAACTTGGCCTCGGTGACGGTCTTGGGCAGCCATGTGAAATGGCGGCTGATATAGAAGAATGTCGAGGCGGCGCCGAGGAAGTCGCCGTTATAGTACTGGCTGCGGCCCATCATCATCCAGGCGTTGTGGAGAAAAGGGTTATACTCGTCGCGCTTGAGCCAGGCCTTGTATTCGGGCGAATTCTTGCCGCCCTTGCGTTGCGGGCGCTGCTTTATCGAGCGCACCTGTATCGCCTTCTGAGCCTTCTCGATCGAGCGGTTGAAGCTGCCCGAGGGCTGCGGCGCCAGCGGGTCGCTCTTGGCTTCGACGGGGTGCATGAACACAAGGCGCGAGTAGTCGTCCTCGTAGCTGCGCTCCATCTCGTCGAGCGTCTCCTTGTAGTGGAGGTCGCCGTTGTAGTAGATGTTGTAGCGCGTGATGAAGGCCGTATACTGGCGCCGCGCCGCAGTGTTCTTCTTACCGAGACACGACGACAGACCGCACAGCGAAAGCGCGGCCAACAGCATGATGACTACCCGTCGAATGTTTATCATAAAAATAAAACGTTCTCGGCGGCTGTTTATTGTGAGACTTTGTTCCTTACGCCTGTGGCGTCGGGATAGCTCACGCGCGAGTGGTAGATTGTCATCAGTCGTTTGACAAAGACGTTCTTGATGACAGGCACGTCCTTGAACTCGATGGCCGACTCGTTGTAGAGTCCGTCGGCGATCTGGCCGTCGATGATCTTGTTGACCAGGCCGCGGATGGCCTCGGGCGTATGCTCTTTGAGCGAGCGGCTGGCGGCCTCGACGGCGTCGGCCATCATCAGCACGGTGGTCTCGCGCGTCTGCGGCATCGGGCCGGGATAGGTGAAGGGCGCCGGGTCGACGACCTCGTCGGGATGAGCCTTGCACTCGGTGATATAGAAGTATTTGGCCATGCCTTTGCCGTGGTGCTGGGTGATGAAATCCTTTATCACCGAGGGCAGGCCGGACTTGTCGGCCAGGCGTACGCCGTCGTTGACGTGGTTGATGACGATGCGGGCACTCTGCTGCGGCGTCAGGGCGTCATGGGGGTTGACGCCGTGCTGGTTTTCGGTGAAGAAGGCCGGATTGACCAGCTTGCCGACGTCGTGGTAGAGGGCTCCGGCGCGCACGAGCTGCTCGTTGGCGCCGATGCGCTTGGCGGCCTCGGCGGCGAGGTTGCTGACGGCCATCGAGTGCTGGAAGGTGCCGGGACATTCGTCGCTGAGGCGGCGCAGCAGCGGCGTGTTGACGTCGGCGAGCTCGACGAGCGTCACGACCGACACGAAGCCGAAGAGGCGCTCGACGACAAACATCAGCACATAGGCCATCGAAGTCAGCAGCGAGTTGACGCCCAGGTAGATGATCATTCTGAGCGAGAAGCCTTCGAAGGTGCCGTTCATCAGCAGCTCGAGGGCGATATACGACAGAAGGTAGGCGCCGGCGACGAAGCAGGCCGTGCGCAGCAGCTCAGAGCGCTGGCGCAACTGCTTGAGAGAGTAGACGGCGGCTGCCGCGGCCGAGAACTGCAGGAAAATAAATTCGAGCGGGAACGAGGTGATGCCCGCGCAGATCATCGTCGTGACAATCGAGACGAAGAGCGCCGTGCGACCGTCGAAGAAGACGAGCACCAAAATCGGTACGATCGTCATCGGCACGATATATATTCCCGAGGGTATGAACGTGTTGAGCGCCACGGCCATAAGAAAGAAGAACGTGACGACGCAGATTATAAACAGGAATGCCTTTAGGTTGGTGTAGATCGCCGGGCAATAGATATAGACATAGACGCAGAGAATCACCAACAGCATCACGACGTAGACAAACTGGCCAAGCAGCATCAGCCAGTCGCTCTTCGAGTCTTTGGTGACGCTGTCTTTGAGCATCGCCTCGTAGGTCATAAGGTTGGTGAAATCCTGAGGCGAGACGATGGCACCCTTGTCGATGATGGTCTGGCCCTGCTGTATCACGCCGCGGTCGGCTGTGAGCGTCAGGTAGTCGTAGTCGAAGTGGCGGCGGCTCTCGGTCTCGTCGTAGACGATGTTGGGCCTGAGGATTTCGGCAAGCTTGGCGGCCGAGATATACTGGCGCAGGCCGGGGTCGGTGACGGTCGAGTCGAGCCGGGCGTAGATTTCGCGGGGCGAGATGAAGCCCGAGGTCGACATCTCGCTGAGCACGTTCTTGTCGAGAATCCTAACCTTCGGCAGCTCGCCTTTCTCGATCTCCTCGCGCGTCTCGGCGTCGACGACGCCCCCGGCGTAGATGTTGCGCCTGTCTCTTATACACATCTCCGAGCCCACGAGACGTAGAGGAATC
>CALZQD010000203.1 GCA_945828175.1 uncultured Bacteroidales bacterium
GGAGCAAGGGTTTTAACCCTTGCATCAATAGCAAAGAAAAATTCTGACCACCAGTTAGTTGGCTGCGAGGGTTAAAACCCTCGCTCCATAGCAGCCTCGCTCCATAGTTCCTGCGGTGTGTTGGTTGCGAGGGTTAAAACCCTCGCTCCATAGCAGCCTCGCTCCATAGTGCCTGCGATGTGTTGGTTGCGAGGGTTAAAACCCTCGCTCCATAACAGCCTCGCTCCATATTTAACTCACTCTTCCACTGCGACATAGACGTAGGCGCCGAGGTCGGGGGAGGGGCCGCGGTCGAGGCCGTAGGCGTCGGTGCGAGCGTCGGGGGCGACGAGGTCGGGATCGCCGGCACCGATGGCGGGCGAGTCAGCGCGCAGGCGGTAGTCGAAGAGGTATTCGTTGCGCACGGTGTAGAAGAGCGGGTCTTTGTCCCAGAGGCACGAGATGAAGTTTTCGTCGTCGGTGCCTGCGCTCTTAATCAGGCAGTTATGGAACGAGACGCTCGTGCCGATGAGGTCGCCGGGCTCGATGTCGGGGCCGATGCCGTAGATGATCGAGTTGTCGAAGCGTGCGGCGGTGTAGGGCAGGTTGCTGCCGTCGTCGGTGTCGGGGCCGAGGTGGCCGAGGGCGATGGCCGCGCCGCCGATGGCCGTGAAGAGGTAGTTGTTTGAGAAGGTGGCGTGGCAGAAGCGGTGGGTGCCGCCGTTGAGGGCGACGAGGCCGTCGGCAGCCTCGGCGAATTCGCAGCCATATGCCTCGATGTCAGCGTGTTCGGCCGTGAGGACGAGTCCGCCCGAGTTGCGCAGGCGGCAGTTGACCATCTTGAGCGAGGGCAGGCTGTTGCACTGCGGCGAGCCGTAGATTGCGACGCCCCACGACGAGTTCTTTACCGTGGTGAATGCCATCTCGTTGCGTGTAGACGAGGGGCGGAAGACGATGCCTTCCCACTGGCGCGACATGAGGTCGAAGGGTATGTCGGCGGCGACGTTGCCGACGCGGTCGCCCGAGAAGACGACGGGCTTCTCGAGGGTGCCGCGAGCGATGAGACGGCCCTCGACGGCGAGGTAGGCTTTGTCGTGGAAGAGCATGCGTGTGCCCGGCTCGAGGGTGAGCGAGGCGCCCGGGGCGACGATGAGCGAGTCGGTGATATGGTAGGGCTTGCCGGCCGTGAGGGTCATGTCTTCGGTGACTTCGAGGGCTTTTAGGCGCACGAGATCCTGACCCTCGGCGTCGATGGTGACGCTGCGGGTGACGCCGTTGGTGGTGAAATCGATGTCGGCGCAGACGTCGAGGGGCGCGTCGCTGCCCGACTCGGGCAGCAGGGCGTCGACGAAGACGAATATCGAGTCTTTGCCGCGGATTTCGACGTTGCTGAAGCGCGTGCCGCTGAAACCGTCGACGTTGAGACGGAAGTAGCGGGCATTGTCGCCCGAGAGCGATATGTCGGCGATCGAGATTGACTTCGATGCGCGGTTATAGACGGTAAAACGGTGAGTGGCAGAGCGGTCGTCGGTGTAGATGACGCCCATTCTGAGGGTATCGACAGAGAAAGTCGGCTGGTCGGAGGGTGACGACGAGAAACTGTCTTCGATACACGAAGTCGTTGCCGCAGAGGCGGCAAGCGCGACGGAGAGGTATAAGAGGATATTTTTCATCGTAATAGTAACGCTGTGGCATATATATTATTGTGATTTTTACTAATTTTGTGAAAACAAAACAACAAAGAACATGAAACGTCAGATACTGTCGGCTGTATCAGCCATTATATTGAGTATGACGGCCTTTGCCGCCAAAGTCGATACGATAAGCGTCGCGTCGCAGGGTTATCTCGAGACTCCGATGCGCGTCGCCGTCATCACCCCCGAGAGCGCGCGCCCCGAGGCGGGATACCGCACGGTCTACCTGCTCAACGGCTACAGCGGCGACCACCGCGCGTGGCTCAAGACGCAGCCCCGCCTGCCCGAACTGGCCGATCAATACGGCATGGTAATCGTCATGCCCGACGGCCGCGACAGCTGGTACTGGGACTCGCCCGTCGACAAGGGAATGCAGATGGAATCGTTCATTACCAAGGTGTTGGTGCCTTATGTCAACGATAATTACGACGTCGACCGCCGCGCGTCGCACCGCGCCATAACGGGTCTGAGCATGGGCGGTCACGGAGCTCTGTGGCTGTCGATGCGCCATCCCGACATCTTCGGCAACGCCGGCAGCATGAGCGGCGGCGTCGACATACGTCCATTCCCGAAGAACTGGAAGATGGCTAAACGCCTTGGAGACAAGGACTCGAATCCCGAGCTGTGGGAGCGCATGACGGTGATAAATCTCGTCGACTCGCTCAAACCCGGCACGCTCAACATTACCTTTGACTGCGGTCGCGACGATTTCTTCGCCAAGGTCAACAACAATCTCCACGAGCGCCTCGACGAGGCCGGCATCGCACACGACTATACCGTGCGTCCCGGCGCCCACACCCACAAATACTGGGGCAACTCGATACTCTACCATCTGCTGTTTTTCAACGAGGCCTTCAAGGCCGCCGACGCTGAGAAGAAATGAAGCTCAAGCATCTGAGTGTCACCAACTTCAAGAATATCGCCGAGGCGTCGCTCGACTTCTCGGATAACGTCAACTGCTTTCTCGGCGACAACGGCATGGGCAAGAGCAACCTGCTCGACGCGCTCTATTTCATGAGTTTCTGCCGCAGTTTCAGCGGTGCGCCAGACAGCCTGCTCATCACCGGCGGCGAGACCTTCGCCATCGTCAAGGGCGAATATGAGCGCATGGGAGCTGACGAGGATATTGCTGCCTCGCTGTCGTCGACGGGACGCCGCAAGTCGTTCCGCCGCTCGGGCAAAGAGTATCAGCGACTTAGCGACCATATCGGACTGCTGCCCTTAGTGATGGTGTCGCCGGCCGACAGCGAGCTGATAGCGGGGAGCGCCGAGACGCGCCGCCGTTTTATCGACATGGTCATCTCGCAGGCCGACCGCGTCTACCTCGACGCGCTGATACGCTATAACCGCACTCTGACACAGCGCAATGCGATGCTACGCGACGGCATCGTCGACCCGAATCTCTATGCCGCCGTCGACATGCAGCTCGACGGTGCGGCCGACTATATCACGCGCCGCCGCGGCGAGTGGATCTCGCGCCTGAGCGACATCTTCGGGCGCTATTATGCGGCCATCTCGCCCGGCGACGAGCGCCCCGAACTGGCTTACGACAGCTCGCTCGCAGGCCGCAGCTTCATCGAGGCGGCCGAGCAGAACCGCCGCCGCGACGAGATTGTCAGGCACACCGGCGCCGGCCCGCACCGCGACGACATAGCCATGACTCTCGACGGCATGCCGGCCCGCACGACGGCCTCGCAGGGTCAGGCGAAGACCTACACAATCGCGCTGCGACTGGCTCAGTATGAGTTTCTTAAACAGTCGATGGAGATGTCGCCGATGCTGCTCCTCGATGATATCTTCGACAAGCTCGACGCCAAGCGCGTAGAACGCATAATGGCGATAGCGGCGTCGCCGACTTTCGGCCAGATTTTCATCACCGACACCAACCGCAAGCACCTCGACGAGATTGTGGGCGTCACCGACGGTGACTACCGCCTCTGGAACGTCGAGCGCGGCACTTTTACCCCGATAGAGTCATGAACCGCAGCGAGGCGAAGAGTTTGGGACAGATCATCGCGGAGGCCTTCGAAGCCGCCGGAGCGACAGACAATTACAATCGCCAGAGGGTGTGCTTCATCTGGGCCGACGTCGTCGGGCCGGTGGTAAACCGCTATACAACACGGCGGTATGTCGACGGCCGCACGATGCATGTCTATATCTCGTCGGCGGCACTGAAAAACGAACTTGTCTATCTCACCGACCGATTGGTCGAAAATCTCAACCGTGCGGTGGGTCAAAACGTTATAGATAAACTGATAATTCACTAAGAAACAATGTCAAATTCAAGAATACCCGAGGCGGAGTATGAGTTTCATCACCGTCAGCCCGTGCAGATACGCTTCAACGACATCGATATGCTGGGCCATCTCAACAATTCGATCTACATGCAGTTTATGGACCCTGTCTCTTATACACATCTGACGCTGCCGACGATATGCAGTGTGT
>CALZQD010000204.1 GCA_945828175.1 uncultured Bacteroidales bacterium
GTCTTAACCAGGGCATCGACTTCTCGGGCGGCCGCAACTACGTTGTGAAATTCGACCGTCCCGTCAGCACCACCGAGCTCCAGGAAGCTCTCGCTCCGCAGTTCCCCGGCGCTTCGACATCGGTCATCACAATCGAAAGCTCTAACCAGGTGCGCGTATCGACCAACTACAAGATTAACGAAGAAAACGCAGGCACCGAGTCTGAAATCACCGACAAGCTCTTCGAAGGCCTCAAGCCCTACCTCCGCGAAGACATGACAGCCGAGGAATTCTCGACCACCGACGCAAGCCAGGGCATCGTCAGCTCGCAGAAAGTAGGCCCGACAGTGGCCGACGACATGCGCACCGAAGCATATATAGCCGTCATCATCGCCCTCATCGCGATGTTCCTCTACATCCTGCTCCGCTTCCGCAACGTCGCCTTCTCGATCGGCGCTCTCGCAGCCGTGGCCTTCACAGCCTTCTCAATCATCGGCTTCTATTCGCTCTTCTACGGCATCCTGCCCTTCGCGATGGAAATCGACCAGACGTTTATCGCCGCTATCCTGACCGTCATCGGTTATCAGATCAACGATACGGTGGTCGTCTTCGACCGTGTGCGTGAGAATGTCGGTCTCTATCCCAAACAGGATTTCTTCACGACTATCAACAAGTCAATCAACTCGACCCTCGGCCGTACGATCATGACTTCGTGCTCGACCCTGCTCGTGCTCCTCTGTATCTTCATCCTCGGTGGTGACTCAATCCGCAGCTTCACCTTCGCAATGCTCTTCGGCGTAATCATCGGCACCCTCGCCACCATCTACGTCGCATCGCCCGTGGCTTACCTGACAGACGCACGCCGCAAGGCAGCTAAAAAATAAGAGGAGACCTCGCCGCCCCACGGCGGACATCACCCCACAAAAGACAGACAGGGACGACCGATTTCGGCCGCCCCTGTCTTTTTTTGTTATATATAGCTTCTATCAATCATTGTCATAGTCGAGAGCCATGTAGTGTTCGCGCGGGTGGTCGCAGGCCGGACAGGTTACAGGGGGCTCTGTGCCTTCATAGACATAACCGCAGACGAGGCACTGCCATTTGATTGGACGGTCGCGTTTCCAGACGGTTCCTTCCTTTACCTGTTTGAGATAGCGGTTGAAACGGCGTTCGTGGCGCTGCTCAACCTCGCCGATAGCTCTGAAATGTTCGGCGATTTCGGTGAAACCTTCTTCGTCGGCGATGCGGGCGGCGCGGGCATACTGCTCGACACCTTCGATATGTTCGCTCTTGGCAGCCTGCTCGAGGTTCGAGGCTGTGTCGCCGATGGTGCCGGCCGAAACCTTAAGCTCTACGTCGACATCGCCGCCTTCGAGATATTTGAAGAATATCTTGCTGTGGCGCAGTTCGTTGGCCGCTGTTTCATCGAAAATGCGTGCAATAGGGAAATAATTTTCCTTGGTAGCCTGGCCGCTGTAATATGTATAACGGGTATAGGCCTCAGACTCACTGATATAGGCGTCTACAAGGCATTTTTCAGTCTTGGTGCCCTTGATGCTTTTGGTTGTTGTTGTCATAATTTCATTGGGTTTAATCAGTTTATATTCCTCTTATCTCTATCTATAACCACGCCGTCGGCAAAAATGTTCTTGCCGTGATTGTGCTAAAATCATTATTTTGGCGTATATTTGTAGCTGATGAAATTATACCGCAGACTCAGATACGGGCGCACCCTGCTTGCAGTCGCCGTCTGGGCGGCAATCACGATTGCTGTCGCGACCGGCTCATCGTGTTTTCTGAGCCGCCTGCAGATTGTCGAAGCCATCGCCGCGTGCAGCCTCATATGGATGGGACTGTGGCTTATGACGGCCCTGATTTTCGGGCGAATATACTGTTCGACGGTCTGTCCGGCCGGCACTGTCTTCGACATCATCGCGCGCCTCAACCGCCTCACGCCCGGCCGCCGTCGCCGTTATCACTACAGCTATCGTCGGCCGCTGTCGAAGACGCGCTACAGCTTCCTCGCTTTCATCGTGCTCTGCGCCCTGCTCGGCCTGACAGCCGTGACGGCCATCTTCGACCCCTACAGCTCATGGAGCCGCATGGTCGTGGCCGTCGCCCGACCCGCAGCCGTCTCTATCGCCGGCTTTGTCGTCGCGGGCGCCACCGCCGTCGTCTGGATTGCCTTCTCGCTCAGGCGGGGACGCATGCTCTGCAACAGCGTCTGCCCGGTCGGCACGATGCTCGGCCTCTGTTCGAAGGCATCGCTTTTCCACCCCGACATCAACACCGACCTCTGCACCAACTGCGGCGCCTGCAGCGACGTCTGCAAGAGCGAGTGCATCGACATATTCAGCCACACGATCGACCCGACGCGCTGCGTCGTCTGCTTCGACTGCATGGACATCTGCCCCAACGGTGCGCTGACCTACAGCCGCGGTCGCCATCATCTGTCGATACCGATGCTGCAGCCTGTCGGCGAGCCGCCGGCAATATCGGCTGCCGACGCCGCCGGTGACATCATCAAGCCTCTCGACCGCAGGGCTTTCCTGATGACAGGCATCGTCATGGCCTCGACTCTCGCTGCCGACGCCACCCGCAAGGAGAAACGTCGCGTCGCTCACGCCGGATTGATGACGCCGCTCAACCCCGTGACACCGCCCGGCACGAAATCGCGCCGCGATTTCATGGCCCGCTGCACCGGCTGCGGCAACTGCGTGACAGCTTGCCCCGCCGGCACAATCGTCGTCTCGGGCTCGCAATACGGCCTGCGCAACGCCCTGCATCCGGTGATGGACTTCAGCGAATCGTTCTGCCGCTACGACTGTGTCAAATGCACAGAAGTCTGCCCCACCGACGCCCTGACGCCGCTCACCCCTGCCGAGAAACACAAGACAGCCATAGGCAAAGCCCGAATAGACATCAACGAATGCATCCTCTATGCCGACGGCGAGCCCTGCGGCCGCTGCGCGCGCCGCTGCCCGACACAGGCAATCAGAATCGTCACCGACACATCGACAGGCCGCAGCGCCCCGCATGTGTCGCTCGACGACTGCATCGGCTGCGGCGCCTGCTTCTACGTCTGCCCGGCGACACCGCTGAAAGCCATCGTCATCGAGGGCATCGAATAACCGACCATCAACCAACGCACTCAAAAGAATAATATATGCAACAATATCTCGACCTGCTAAGACATATCAAAGAGCACGGCACCGTCAAAAGCGACCGCACCGGCACCGGCACACGCTCGGTGTTCGGCTACCAGATGCGCTTCGACCTCGCCGACGGGTTCCCCCTGCTGACGACCAAGAAGCTCCATCTCAAGTCAATAATCCACGAACTGCTGTGGTTCCTCAAGGGCGACACCAACGTCAAATACCTTCAGGACAACGGCGTCAGAATCTGGAACGAATGGGCCGACCCCGACGGCAGCCTCGGCCACATCTACGGCTATCAGTGGCGCTCGTGGCCCGACTACAACGGCGGCTACATCGACCAAATCACGGAGGCAATCGAGACAATCAAGCATAACCCCGACTCGCGCCGAATAATCGTCAGCGCCTGGAATGTGGCTGACCTTCCGAACATGAATCTGCCGCCCTGCCACGCCTTCTTCCAGTTCTATGTCGCCGACGGCCGCCTGAGCCTGCAGCTCTATCAGCGCAGCGCCGACTCGTTCCTCGGCGTGCCTTTCAACATCGCCAGCTACGCCCTGCTGCTGCTTATGGTAGCCCAGGTCACCGGCCTCAAGCCAGGCGAGTTTGTCCACACGCTCGGCGACGCCCACATCTACCTCAACCACCTCGAGCAGGTCGACGAACAGCTGTCGCGCACGCCGCGCAAACTGCCCGTGATGAAGCTCAACCCCGAGGTAAAAAGCATTTTCGACTTCAGGTACGACGACTTCGAGCTCGTCGGCTACGATCCTCTGCCACACATTAAAGCTACCGTCTCAGTATAATGCCACAGATATCAATCATAGTAGCTCTCGCGTCTGACGGCGCCATCGGCCGCCGCGGCGACCTGCTCTATCACGTCAGCGCCGACCTGCGCCGCTTCAAGGCCCTCACCACGGGCAACACCGTCGTCATGGGCCGCAAGACCTTCGAATCGCTGCCCAAGGGCGCCCTG
>CALZQD010000205.1 GCA_945828175.1 uncultured Bacteroidales bacterium
GCATATCATTTAAAGAACTCACAAATCTAACGCCGCCGCCCCGCGCAAAGTTTATCAGCCCCGGCGGCTTTAACATCATTACATAATTATCCGTCTAATTAGCAGCGTATTACCCTGACGAGCGACAAATTTACGCCCCAAACATAAAAACAAGCCGAAAAAAACCGTCAAAAAAATTTGCCATATAAAATAAAAGCCCTAAATTTGCAGTCGCAAACAGCAACAAAGACTCCGTAGCTCAGTTGGTAGAGCAACTGACTCTTAATCAGTGGGTCGAGGGTTCGAGCCCCTCCGGGGTCACAAAAGACAACACAAATCCAACGCAAAATCCGCAAGCATCCCCGCCTGCGGATTTTCATTTCCGCTCCCCGGCCGGTCGCTCATACACCTTCACACTTTAAACGCAACAGCACATCACACTACTAATCAGCGACATTGCAACTTATCGAACAAACATTTTGAGAATCACATCATAATCAACACAAAAACATTTTGCGAATCACTCAAAATACACCAAAGATCTACGCAAAGAAACCAATATAATTTCTATAATTATACCCTTCTTCAAATGTAAAAAACCACCGAAAAGATTATACTATTACAACCTTTTCTCAATTTTTTTACATATATTTGCATTGTATATCGATAGTGTCATAACTCAATGAAGCATCTTAACCTTTCAAAAGCGCTTACCGCCTGGCAGAACATACAGCCACTCTCGGAGAAAGACAGGGAGAGACTGAGCCGTCGTTTTACCGTGGATTTCAACTACAACAGCAACCATATCGAAGGTAACACGCTGACCTATGGCCAGACAGAGATACTGTTGCTGTTCGGCAAGGTGATCGGCGAGGCAGATACGCGTGATGTTCAGGAAATGACGGCAAGCAATGTCGGTCTGCGGATGATGACAGAGGAGGCCGCGCTTAAAGATATTCCATTGACGCAGAATTTTATCCGGACATTACATAAGACTCTTTTACGCGAGGATTATACGGTTTACTGCAATCTGCCGGGTGGCATATCGACAAGCTATGTAATACATGCCGGGCAATATAAGACAAGGCCAAACAGCGTAATCAATAGATACGGCGACAGGTTCGAGTATGCTTCACCCGAAGAAACACCCGGGCTCATGGCAGATTTGGTTGACTGGTACAACGCCGCAGAACAGGAGGGAAAACTTTATCCCGTAGAGTTGGCGGCATTATTCCATTACCGATATATCCGCATCCACCCGTTTGAGGATGGTAACGGTCGTATTGCCCGACTGATGGTAAATTATATTCTTTCACGCCACAACTACCCGATGATTGTAGTGCGTAGCCGCAAGAAAAGCGAATATCTTGAAGCGCTCCATCAGGCGGATCTCGAAGTAGGCCCGGTACCGAGTGACGGCGCTCACGCCGACATCAAGGATATACGCCCGTTCCTGAAATATTTCAACGAACTGGTATCAACCGAAATATATAATGATGTATTGTTTTTAAGCGAGAAAAATGAAAATGTTTGGTGGTACGATGGTGAACGTATTGCTTTCCGCACTCCAAGTTATACGAAGCTCCTGAACGCCATGCGCACTCAACCGACACTGACTCTCGCAGACATGAAAGAAGAAATCGGCATCAGCATTACGGCCATCCAAAAACTTCTCGACCGACTCATTTCTAAAAAATACATCGAACGCGGCGAGAAAGAAGGCTCCTGGAGAGTATTCCTTACGCAATAAACGGCTGGTGGTATATTCCTTTCTGTAATCATTAAATTATCGTCCTACCCGTCCGACCCAATTATTTGCCAATCTAAAAAATAATAACTAACTTTGTGAAAATTAGATCTAAAATCCCATGGCTCGATTCCGACACGATAATAAAATCAAGTTTCTCATTATATTTGCGTCGATTCTGCTGATATTGCTGTGTCTGGCAGTTATCGCTTGGTTCCGCACGGGCGAGGAGGCATCAGTTGGCATATTTTCGCTCGCCGTGACCCTACTCGGTACTTTGTTTATCGCCGTCGAACTCAAAAACGGCCAGGATGTCACCTGCAGCGATATGCTCATCGACCTCAACAATTACTTCCATGACAGCGACCGCCTGATGAAAGTCTACGACGTTCTCGAACGCCACGAGACCGACCCCGAGGCCTGCCGCAAACTTTTGAAAGATGTCCGCAGCGTCGAAGTTGCCCACTACTGCACCTTCTTCGAGAACCTATATCTCCTTTACCGTCACCACATTGCCGAAATTGAGGATCTCGATGACCTCTTCGGCTACCGATTCTTCATCTTTGTCAACAATCCCTACATCCAGGAGAAATATATTCTGCCGACATCGTCGTCCTACATCCAGATTTTCAAGCTCTACGACGCTTGGACGGCCCACCGCCGCCGCAAAGATGGCCCCGACTGGCGCAACCGCATCCCGTTCAGCAAATATATGTTCTCGCCCGAATATCTCAAAAACCGACTCTATCTCAACGACCTGTCGCTGAAAGAATCCGATGGGCCCGTGACCTTCGATACCAAAGGTAAACAATTCACCATCAAAGATTGCACCTTCGAGAACCTCAGCGAGATTCTCGACCTTCAGCGCCGATGCACCGACGCGCTCCCCGACCCCGATATCTATTACCCTCTATCGCGCGACGAGCTCCTCGAGTCGCTTCATCTCGACATGGTCCCGGGCATCTTCGCTCCCGACGGACGCCTCGTCGCCGCAGCCGCCATAGTAACAGGCCGTATCTCAGAGCGTAACCTCGCCGAAGGCAGCGACGACGACAAAAAAGCATCTTTTACCTTCGACGCCGTCTTCGTCGACCCCGACTGGCGCGGCTACGGCCTACAGCGAGTACTCATCGACCGCGCCGCCGATAAAGCCCGCGAGGCCGGCGCCAAGCAAATTCTCGCCACGGTCTCGCCCGACAACAGCCACAGTCTCAACAATTTCGCCACCGCAGGCTATGAAATCATAGCCACCGCCAGCAAATATGGCGGACTGACCCGCAATATTCTCCGTTATGACCTCACGGCCCGCTGACGTAAAAGAGCCCGACAGATATCACTCGCTGCTCGGCGACGCCGACTGTGACCGCGCCGATGTGGCCGCACGGCTGAGCGACTATTACTGGGACATCGTCATGCCCGAATACCTCGACGACCCCGAGTCGCGCGCCCTCCTTTTCCACTGGACCTCAGTCGCCTCACTCCTCGACCCCGACGCCTATACCTTCCGCATGGGATGGATTTATGCCGACGGCATCGGCTGCGAGCGCGACACCGACAAAGCTGTCGATTTCTTCACCGAAGCCTATGCTTCAGGCGATTGGCGCGGTGCCAAGGCCATCGCCCGTATGCTCGAGGAACACCTCGACGACAATCCCGGCATCGTCGGCGACGAGCGCCGCGAGTGCGAGCGCGAAATCGCCGGCTGGCATCAGCGCGCCTACACCCTGCGCGAGGAGCAGTTCAACCGCATCATCAGCCACATTGACAGACAAGATTAGTCATGACCGATACATCACACCCCAACGAAACCCTCTCGACCATCTTCAGCCGCTCGAGCTACCGCGGCCTCTTCACCGGCACACCCGTGCCGCGCCACGACCTTGAGACCATTCTCCGCGCAGGCATCGCCGCACCCTCGGGATGCAACCGCCAGACAACGGCCTTCGTCGCCGTCGACGACCCCGACAGGGTCGCCCGGATAAAACAGATATTCCGACGTCCGTCATGCGACACCGCTCCGGCCTTCATCCTCATTTTCACCCGTGAGATTCCCGGTGTCGACGGCCATAACTACAACATCGAAGACTTCTCGGCCGCCGTCGAGAACATGCTCCTCGCCATCAAGTCGCTTGGCTATGAATCATGCTGGTATCAGGGCGGCATACGCAACTGTCTCGAGCCTCTGAGAGCTGTCGTCAGAATGCCTGACCCATACCGTCTTATCTGCCTCCTTCCGGTCGGCGTCGCAGCCGAGCCCCTGCACAGTGCCGCCGAAAAGAAACCCTTTGGCGAGCGTGCATGGTTCAACGAATACACTCCCGACGCTGTCTCTTATACACATCTCCGAGCCCACGAGACGTAGAGGAAT
>CALZQD010000206.1 GCA_945828175.1 uncultured Bacteroidales bacterium
TACGTCTCGTGGGCTCGGAGATGTGTATAAGAGACAGATCACCACCGGCTCGACCATGGCCGACTGCATCCGCGCCGTCGGCGAAAGCTCGGCCCCGGCCTCGATAAACGTGCTGAGCCTCGGCGTCACCTTGTTAAAGGCTTGACCGAGGCTCAGAAAAGGATGATTAGGAGCGGTAAACCGCCCGGTTTCTGTTACTTACTTCGCAAATTTGATTGACAGGGTCTTGCCGCCGATTACCAGACGGGCTACATAGATGCCTGCCGCGGCCGGTGCGGCAAACGAATCGGTGTCGCGGGCGCTGACGACGGCCTTGCCGGCGGCGTCATAGACCTCGACACATTCGGCGCGCTGCGAGAGTATCACGCGGTCGCCGTCGATGCGCAGACCGGCTGCGAGACCGTTGGCGTCGCCGGCGCTGATGTCGCTGATGCCGTCGCCGCTGTTGTCATAGACGGCTTCGATGCCGGCGATGTCGATGTGGTATGATTTGCCGGCCGAGCCGCTCGGATAGAACTGGAACGAGGTGAACTCGACGGGGTAGGTGCCTACGCTTGCCGGGTCACCGAGCTCACTGACAGGCACTTCGACGACGTTCTCCTTGTTGTTCTCGATTTCGTTGAAGGAGAAGTTGGTCGCGCGTACGCCGTGGGAGGCTGCGCTTATCATCACCGATGTCAGTTTGACGTCGCCGGGGTTGAAGCGCACGCGCAGTGCCGTCGGGATGCCGAAGATATTGACCTTGTTGGTGAGCGTCAGTCGGGTGCCGCGGGTCGATTTGATGGTGTAGTCGACGCCGAAGCCGTTGTCGACCGGAGTCAGCTTATAGGCCGAGATGCCCGACTGGGTCACTTTCCAGGCGTCGGCGTTGCCGCTGAGGTCAACGGGAAGCACCTGTTTGTCGGTGTTCTCGACGCTGACGTTGACTTTGACCTCTATCTCACCGTGACGGCCGGTGACGACGGCCTTGCCGTTGGCGACGGGGCTGATGAGGCCGTTTTCGTCAATTGTGGCGACCGATGTGTCGTCGATAGTCCAGTCGAAGACGCTCGGGGCGATGGCCATCAGCTCTGAGCCGACGGTCGTGACGACCTCGACGGTCCAGGGATGTTTGTTGTCGAGCACGACGTCGCTGTAGCGCGCAGCGGCCTCCGTGAGTTTGCCGCCGACAGTGACGGCGATTGTGGCGGCCTTGGCGTTGCCGTAGCTGACGGTGAGGGCCTGTGTGCCTGTGCCGGTGGCGAAGAGGGTCTTGCCGTCGGCTGTGATTTCGCCGAGAGCGGCGGGGCAGCTGAGGGTGTAGTCCTTGAAGTCATCTGAGATCATCACGCCGTATTTGTTGTAGGCGTAGACGTGGGGCGTGTAGAGGCCCATGTTGGGAACGGTCATCACCCAGTCTCTGAATTGCAGTTCGGCGATTTCGTTGTCGTCTTCGGCCTCGAGGACGGCGAAGATGGCGTTGCCGACCGAGCGTTCCTGGCCGTCGCTGCAGTGGTTTCTGACGCCGAGGGCCGAGGTGTAGAGCGTCGACGAGCCGCCGCCGTCGAGGTTGACGGCTTCAGCGGCGCCGGCCCAGCGCATTACGTCGGCCAGCATCGATGTCGTCACGCCTGCCGAGCTCGATGAGCGGCCGTCGATGACCATCATGATGATTTTCGTGCCGTCGGCGCTGATGCCGATTGATGTGCGCGGGTGGCGGGCCGAGGCGTCGCCGCGTTCGCCCTCGGTGTCGAGGGTAAGGCCGCCGCCGACGTTCTTCGGGTTGCCCGAGACGACGGTGACGGGCTCGATGCGTTCGCCTTCGGCCGTCAGAGTGATGTTGTCAAACTCGACGATGTCGCCGGGCTTGAGCGCACCGACAAAGTCCATGGCGCCGGTGTTGCAGTCTGTGGTCGAATTGCCGCGGGCGAAGATGACGAAGCCGTCGTCGGGCACCGGGGTGTCGCCCGATGTGTTGGGCTCGCTCGTCACTTCGAGGCGGAATTTGCCGCCGGCATAGAAGTGGTCGCCATCGACGAGGCGCGCCGTCACCTCATAGCTGTTGCCGGTGTAGTCGGTCTGGTTGGTCGAGCCCCAGTAGCGCGGCGTGTAGAGGGTGATGCCGTTGTTTGGCGAGCTGACGTTGACGCCCTTGAAGAGCGTCACCTTGTCGCCGATGGTGGCGGTGCCGGTGTAGTAGTTGAGTCGGCTGACGCGGGCTATGCCGTTGATGTCGACCGAGAACTGATAGTTTGAGTTCGATGTCTTGTAAATCTCGCGGTCGACAGTGCAGGCTGCCGTCGGTGTGCCCACCTGGCTCGAGCCGTTGGTGGCCTTGCCGCTGGTCCAGTAGAAGTCGGCGTTGGTGCCGGCGAAGTAGAGCAGGCCGTCCTTGCTCTTGTTCTGGGCCATCGACGATGTGCGCGAGTTGCCTGCGACCTTGTCGGTGGCGCAGACCGAGCGTATCGACACGCCGGGCGTGGTCTTGTCGATGGTGAGGTAGAACACGTCGAGCGGGCTCGGACCTGTCAGGCGCAGCTGCGTCTGGGTCGTGCCGGGGCCGACTTTGGCGTGGAAAATCGTGTCGAGCTGCATCGTCGTGCCGCGCAGGTCGAAGTCGACCGAGGCGCTGGCGATTATCGGTAATGCCAGGCCGCAGCCGAGTGCAATTAGTTTTAGATTCTTTTTCATGGTTTGAATGGTTGGTATAAAGATGGTTTTCAGAGTCTTATTTTTGCCGTGGCCGCTGCGTTGCCGTGCATGGGCCTGACGATATAGATGCCTTTGGCTGCGGGAGCTTCGACCGTGTTGCCCTCGGCCTGAGCGGCGAGACGGCCGCAGAGGTCGTAGACGGCGATGCTGTCGTATTCGCCGCGGGCGACGATAGTGTTGCCTTCGACGCTGACGCTCAGGGCTGCGGCCTCGCTGCCTGCGACTGTGATGTCTTCGGCGCCGTCGACGGGAGCGTTGTTATAGACGGCGACCATCTTGAGGAAATCGATGGTGTATTCGCCGCTGGCGACAGAGTTTTCGGGTATCACCTTGATCTGACGGAATGTCAGGGGGTAGATGCCGAGGTCGTTGATGTCGAAGTTTGTCGAGGGGTCGAGAGTGATTTTATTTACCTGGCCGCTGACGAGGTTCTCGACCTTGAATGTGCGGGTCGATGCCTGATTGTTGGCCTTGACCTCAAAGTTGATGGCTGTGCCCTCCATGTTGCCTTCGGGCTTGATTTCAAGCTCGAAAGCATCGGGGAGGCTCCAGAAAGGTTCGGGGTTCTGACGGGCGACAGAGACGTTTGATGTGCGGCGCGAGACCTTGAATTCGAGTCGGTAGCCGCCGCCTTCGATTGCCGATATTTTACGGCCTGTGGTGTTTGAGCCTGATGGTGTGCGCCATTTCACTTCATTCTCAAACAAATCGACGCGGCGCACCGTAGGGACCTCGACATTGACTTCGGTCGAGATGGTGTAGTCGCCGAGGGTGCCGGTGACGGTCGTCTTGCCGTCCTTGAGACCTTTGATGAAGCCTTTGTCGTCGATGGTGGCGATTTCGGGGTCGGCGCTGGTCCAGGTGAATGTCTCGGCGGGGATGAGGATTTCCTCTTCGCCGATTACCGAGAGGGCCTGATACTGCCATGTGCGGTAGTTATCGATGGTGACGGCGTCGTATTTCGCCTTGACGACGGCCTTTTCGTCGCTGACTGTCACGACGATTGATGCCGGAGTGGCGTCGCCGTAGCTGACGGTCAGAGCGTGGGCGCCTGTGCCTGAGGCAAGAAGGGTCTTGCCGTCGGCGATGACGGTGCCGAGGCCTTCGTCGCAGCTGAGGGTATAGTCTTTGAAGTCGGTGTCGATCAGCACGCCTGCCTTGTTGTAGGCGTAGACGGTCGGGGTGTAGAGGCCGCCCGAGGGAACTGTGCGGCGCCAGTCGGCGAAGCGCACTTCGGCGACGTTGTTGTCTTCTTCGGCGTCGACGACTGCATAGATGGCGTCACCGTCAGCGCGTTCCTGGCCGTCGCTGCAGACGTTGCGGGTGCCGAGGGCCGAGGTGTAGAGCGTCTGTCTCTTATACACATCTCCGAGCCCACGAGACGTAGAGGAATCTC
>CALZQD010000207.1 GCA_945828175.1 uncultured Bacteroidales bacterium
GCTTCCCATGTTAATCATGGGCTCGATGCAGATCACCATGCCGTTGCGGATGACGGGGCCGATGCCGCGGCGTCCGTAGTTGGGCACCTCGGGGCTTTCGTGCATGTCGCGGCCGATGCCGTGGCCACACATCTCGCGGACGACCGAATAGTTGCGGTGTTCGCAGTAGGTCTGGATGGCGTTGGCGATGTCGCCTATGCGTTTGCCGGGGCGGCAGGCCTCGATGCCGACATAGAGCGATTCTTTTGTCGTGCGACAGAGATTGAGAACTGCAGCGTCTACCTCTCCGACGGGGAAAGTATAGCACGAATCTCCCATGAAACCGTCTTTTTCGACCACGGTGTCGATGCCGACGATGTCGCCCTCGCGGAGGGCATAGTTCGACGGGAAACCATGGACGATGACGTCGTTGACTTCGATACAGAGCGTGCCGGGAAATCCTTCATAACCCAGACAAGCCGGTTTGCCACCATTGTCGCGAATGAATTCGCGAGCAATGGTGTCAAGCTTCAGCGTTGTCACACCGGGTTCAATCCACTTGGCGACTTCGCCGAGTGTCTGGCTCACCAGGGTAGCTGATGAGCGCATCTGATTGATTTCGTCGGGTGTTTTAAGATAGATCATTGATTTCTGATATTCTTTGCTTCTGACTTAGTCGTTCAAAGCTTTGTTGATTAATAACCTTGACCGGTTGTGCGTCCTTTTATCTTGCCTTCTTTCATCAGACCGTCGTAGTGGTGCATTGTCAGATGCGACTCTACCTGCTGGAGGGTGTCGAGGACGACACCGACCATAATCAGCAGCGATGTGCCGCCGAAGAACTGGGCGAAGTTCTGGCTGATGCCGAAGAAACGGGCAAAAGCGGGAAGGATCGCAACGATGCCGAGGAAGATAGAGCCGGGCAGTGTGATGCGCGACATGATGGCGTCGAGATATTCAGCTGTCTTCTTGCCGGGTTTGACGCCGGGGATAAAGCCGTTGTTGCGCTTCATGTCTTCGGCCATCTGGGTCGGACGGACGGTGATGGCTGTATAGAAGTATGTGAAGGCGACGATGAGCAGGAAGAAGATAGCGTTATACCAGAAGCTGTTGATGTCGGTGAAAGCATGGAGGAACCCGCTTTCGGCACCACGGAAACCGGCGAGCGTCATCGGGATGAACATGATTGCCTGTGCAAAGATGATAGGCATGACGCCGGCGGCGTTGACCTTGAGGGGGATGTACTGACGGGCACCGCCATACTGACGGTTGCCGACGATGCGCTTGGCGTACTGTACGGGCACTTTGCGTGTTCCCTGGACAAGAAGCACGGCGCCGACAGTGACGGCGAAGAGCAGCACTACCTCGACGATGAACATCACGAGACCGCCCTGGCCTGCTGTTGTACCGGGCAGACGGCTTGTGAATTCAAAGAAGAGCGCTCCCGGGAGACGGGCGATGATACCGACAAGAATGATAAACGAGATACCGTTGCCGATACCGCGGTCGGTGATGCGCTCGCCGAGCCACATGATAAACATAGAGCCGGCTGCGAGGATAATCGTCAGATATACCACGGTCCAGAATCCGAAGCTCATGGCGGCGCCGTTGGCAGCGCCGTTGACCTGTACCTGAAGGTTGATCAGGTAAGCGGGGGCCTGGAGGATGAGGATGAGGACTGTGAGATAGCGTGTGTATTGGTTCATCTTCTGACGTCCGCTCTCACCTTCGCGCTGCATCTTCTGGAACGACGGCAGGATCATGCCGCAGAGCTGTATCACGATCGACGCCGTGATATAGGGCATGATGCCGAGGGCGAAGATAGAGGCTTGTGAGAACGCACCTCCTGAGAACATGTCGAGGAGCTGCATCAGACCGCTCTTGTTGGTGAAACTGGCGAGGGCGTCGATGTCTGAGGGCGAGATGCCCGGCAGCACGACGTAACAGCCGAGTCGGTAGACCAGCACGAGCAGGACTGTGACGAGGATGCGTTTGCGCAGCTCTTCGATAGTCCAGATGTTTTTAAAGGTTTCGATAAATCTCATTATAGTCAGATTTTATTGATTGAACCACCGGCGGCCTCGATTGCGGCCTGTGCGGCAGCAGAGAATGCGTTGGCTTCTACTTTGAGCGCTCTGTTGACGGCACCGTTGGCCAGGATCTTTACAAGCTGGTGCTTGTTGATGTATCCTGCTGCACGGAGTTCTTCAAGTCCGATTTTTTCGAGATTCTTTTCAGCTGCGAGAGCATCAATCAGTTCGAGATTGATGGCTTTATACTCTACACGGTTGATATTCTTGAAACCAAATTTGGGAAGACGACGCTGGAGGGGCATCTGACCGCCTTCGAAGCCAATCTTGCGGCTGTAGCCCGAACGCGATTTAGCACCTTTGTGACCGCGGGTCGATGTGCCGCCTTTGCCCGAACCGGGACCGCGGCCGATACGAGTTTTGCGTTTTACCGATCCGACTGCGGGCTGTAAGTTATTTAATTCCATAATTGCGATTGATTTAAGCGTTTGTCACTTCGACGAGGTGATGTACTTTTTTTACCATTCCCATCACAGAGGGTGTGTCTTCTTTGACAACCGTGTGATTCATTTTCTTGAGGCCGAGCGCGTCGAGAGTGCGTTTCTGCACTGCCGGGCAGTTGATGCGGCTCTTTATCTGTTTGATTTTGATCTGTGCCATGACGTTAGCCTTTGAATACTTGTTCGACAGAAATGCCGCGGTTCTGTGCGACGATAGCGGGTGAGCGCATTTCGTCGAGAGCGGCGATTGTGGCTTTCACGAGGTTGTGGGGGTTCGACGAGCCTTTTGATTTGGCGAGGACGTCGGTGATGCCCACGCTCTCAAGGACAGCACGCATAGCGCCACCGGCCTTGACACCTGTACCGTGAGAAGCGGGTTTGAGGATGATGCGCGAACCGCCGAATTTAGCTACCTGTTCGTGGGGGATAGTGCCTTTGTGAACGGGAACCTTGATGAGGTTTTTCTTGGCAGCCTCGACACCCTTGGCAATAGCGGCCTGCACTTCGTTTGCTTTACCGAGACCCCAGCCGACGATGCCGTTTTCATTGCCGACAACGACGATGGCGGCAAAAGTGAATGTACGTCCGCCCTTGGTAACTTTGGTTACGCGGTTGATGGCAACCAAGCGGTCTTTGAGCTCGAGATCGTTTGTGGTCTTTACTCTGTTATTTCTTTTTGCCATAGTCTATTAAAATTTAAGTCCGCCTTTGCGTGCAGCATCAGCCAATGATTTAACACGACCGTGGAAGAGATATCCGTTACGGTCAAAAACTACTTCGGTGATACCGGCTTCGAGAGCTTTCTTGGCAATAGCCTCGCCTACTTTAGCCGCAATCTCGATTTTGGTGCCTTCCTCGATGCCTTTAGAAGAGGTAGCCACGAGAGTGACGCCTGCGAGGTCGTCGATAAGCTGAACATAGATCTGCTTGTTGCTGCGGAAGACTGTCATACGCGGACGGGCTGCGGTGCCGTTGATTTTGCCGCGGATGCGCGTTTTGATTTTGTTTCTTCTTTGTATCTTAGATATCATGATTGTTTCGATTTACTTATTTGGCACCGGCCGATTTACCTGATTTACGACGAATGATTTCGCCTACAAACTTGATACCTTTGCCTTTGTAAGGTTCGGGTTTGCGGAGTGAGCGGATTTTGGCGCACACTTGTCCGAGGAGCTGCTTGTCATCGCTCTCGAGGATGATGAGCGGGTTTTTGTTACGCTCTGACTTAGCCTCGACCTTAACCTCGGGGGGAAGTTTGATATATATTGCGTGAGAGAAACCGAGCGAGAGCTCAAGCACCTGGCCTGTAGCTGTGGCGCGGTAGCCTACGCCTACTAATTCCATTTCTTTGCGATAGCCCTCAGAGACGCCTACCACCATGTTGTGGAAGAGAGCGCGGTAGAGACCGTGCTGGGCGCGGTGTTCGCGGTCGTCGCTCGGACGGGTGACGATGATGTGACCGTCTTCGACTTTGACGCCGAGCTCGGGGTTATAGCCCTGGACGAGTTCGCCCTTCGGGCCTTTGACTGTAACCGTGTGGTTGTTTTCG
>CALZQD010000208.1 GCA_945828175.1 uncultured Bacteroidales bacterium
TACACACTGCATATCGTCGGCAGCGTCAGATGTGTATAAGAGACAGCAGCAGCGGTTTGTCCGGCGGCTACGGCGTCGGGGAAGAGCATCTCCTTGAGGTCGAGCAGACCTTTGCCGAGGATGGGGATGATGACCATGAGGAATGAGAACTGAGCCACTTTCTCACGGTTGTCACCTAAGAGTATGCCCGTTGCAATCGTTGTGCCCGAGCGCGAGAGGCCGGGAAGCACGGCGACGGATTGGCCGCAGCCGATGATGAAGGCGTCGAGCCAGGTGATGTCACGTCCCTGCGGACCCGAGGGATGCAGCAGCGCCTCGCGTGTGCGGGTGAAATAGGCGAAGCAAAGCAGCGCCGCAGTGACGAGCAGGCAGATGCCGACTACGACAAGATTGCCCTCGAAGAATTTCTCAATCTGTTTCTCGAACAGCACGCCGACGATGCCGACGGGAATGCACGAGACCAGAATCTTGCAGACATAATAGAAGTTTGCGTCGCGCTTGAAGGTGAAAAACGACTTCACCAAGGGCCAGAATTCATGCCACAGCACGACGATGGTGCTCAGCACTGTTGCGACGTGGAGCATCAGGTCAAGCTCCATTGCAACGCCTCCGTCGAGATCCTGGCCGAGTATCTGGCGCGAAATCTCGAGATGGCCGCTCGACGACACGGGCAGATACTCCGTGAGTCCCTGCACGATGCCTAAGATAAGGGTGTCTAACCAATCCATTGCTTAATCTTTTTTGTCTTTGGGTCTGATAATGATGGCGACGGCCATGGCGACGAAGCCTATGAAGGCGATACACGGGCCGACGACGATGCGGCGAGTGCTGAAGATGTCGGGATTGAATTCGTCGGCGGTCGACGGCGCGCCGAGCATCAGCAGAAAGCCGACGACAATCATCACTCCGGCGACGGCCATGGCGATGAAGTTGACACGCGTCAGCGGCAGGGCGCTGTGCTCCTCTTTTATCAGAGTCTGTTTCTTTTCGTTCATTATATTGGAAACCTTATTTACTGGATTCTTTTATTTCATAAACATATCGTCGTAGTCTGAGCGCAGATAGCGGTTCGTCGCCAGAGCCGAGGCCGTGGCGCAGATGGCGACGCCGGCGACGACGATGCCGCCGTAGACAGGCAGGCAGCGGGTAAAGGTGAGAGCTTCGTCGACGAGCGCGTCGAGACTGGCAGCATAGAGCTGCACGCCTATGACCGCAATGACGGCGATGAGGGCGGCGATAAGGCCGTTGACTATGCCGGCGACGATAAACGGCCGCCGCACAAACGAGCCCGTCGCTCCGACGAGTCGCATCGTGTAGATTATGAAGCGACGCGAGTAGATTGCGAGATGCACTGTATTATATATGAGTACCACCGACACCACGAGGAATACGGCAGCGACAAGCAGCATTATCAGCGTCAGCCGATTTACCGTGGCATTGATGGCGTTGACAAGCCCGGCCTCGGTGTCGACAGTCTCTACCGACGGCATTTTTTCGAGCGAGGCGACGATGGCGGCGATGCTGTCGGCGTCGGCGCAGGCAGGCGTAACCTTCACGTCAAACTCGGCGCTGTAGGGGTTTACATCGATGAGCTCGGTGATATCGTCGCCGATATATTCGCTCTCTGAGGCGAGGATGTCTTCGGCCGACGAGTAGACAAACGATGCTGTCGACGGCAGGGCGATGACGGTCTGTTTCATACGGTTGACGTCGGCTTCGGGCGCGCCGGGCACCATCCTGACGATGTAGCCGAGATTGCCGCGCAGCATGTCGACGCCGAGGCTGCCGGCGATTGTCGTCAGCGCAAGCACACCGAGAATCATCAGCACCAGGGCGACGCTGATGATTGAAGTCAGTTGCGAGCCGAATGTGGATATGCGGGTTGAACGTTTTTTTGTCATTTCGATAGCGCAGGCGTTGTGAAAAGCCGTTCCTGCCAAATTTGCCGCAAAATTAATACAATCGCGAGCCCTTGTCAAGTGGTTTTTGTCTTTTTTGCACTTACGCGCAATTTTATCGCCTTGTGGCTTACCCGCGGCTGTCCGGCTCCGGCTGTGATTTACCTAAAATTAGGTATTTCACCGAACTTCGATTGTTTGTAATTTTGCGCCCAAAAAGAGTACATGATGAAATACATAATGTTGACTATGTCGGCTGTGATGCTGGCCGTCGTCGAGACATTCGGCATCACAATCAAAGGAAAAGTAATTGACGCCCACAGCGGCGAACCTATTTCATTTGCAAGTGTAGCAATTGTCGGCACCGAGACCGCCACGATGACCGACGACAACGGACTCTTCGAGCTCGACAGCCCGAAATCCGGCAATTTAACCATACGCGCCACAATGGTCGGCTATGACCCGGCCGAGCAGGCTGTCGACGCCGCCAAAGGCCGCAGCCGCGACGTCGTCATCGCCATGCGCGAGAGCAACGTCGAGATGGACGAGCTCGTCGTCTCGGCCAACCGCAACATCGTGCGCCGCTGCGAGGCCCCGGTCGTCGTCGGCGTCATCAGCACCAAGCTCTTCAACATGGTCAACTCGGCCGACCTCGCCCAGTCGCTCGACTATCAGACAGGCCTCCGCGTCGAGAACAACTGCCAGAACTGCGGCTTCCCCCAGCTGCGCATCAACGGCCTCGAAGGCCCTTACACCCAGGTACTCATCAACAACCGCCCCGTCGTCAGCTCGCTCTCGGGCGTCTATGCCCTCGAACAGATGCCTGCCAACATGATTGAACGCATCGAGGTTGTCCGTGGCGGCGGCTCGGCCCTCTTCGGCGCCAACGCCGTCGGCGGCACAGTCAACGTCATCACAAAAGAGCCAATCAACGACCGCATCGAGGCCGGCTACAACATGTCGAACTTCAACGGCAAGACATGGGACCGCAACGTCACCGCTAACGCCACTGTCGTCGACGACGACGGCCACTACGGCATATCGCTCTTCGAGAGCTACCGCCACCGCTCGCCCTACGACCACGACGGCGACGGATTCTCAGAGATAGGCAAACTGAGCCTCAACACTCTCGGCTTCAACGCCTTCTACCGTCTGCATCAGACTGCCCGCATCGGCGTCGAATATCACAACACCCACGAGTTCCGCCGCGGCGGCAACAAATTCGACCTCGAACCCTTCCAGACCGACATCACCGAGCAGACCCACCACTATATAAATAGCGGCGGCGTCAACTACAACCAGAGCTGGCGCGACTACAAATACCGCCTCAACGCCTACGCCTCGGCCCAGCACATCGACCGCAACAGCTACTACGGCGCCCAGCGCAATCCCGACGCCTACGGCAAGACCAACGACATGACCTGGATTGTCGGTACGACCTTCAGCGGCGACATCAGCCGTTTCATCTTCTCGCCCGCGACGATGACCGCCGGCGTCGAGTATCAGAGCAACAGCCTCCACGACATCATGACGGGCTATGGCCGCGACATGCGCCAGAACGTCGACATCTTCGGCTCGTTCATCCAGAGCGAATGGAAGTTGCGCCACTTCACCTTCCTCGCCGGCGGCCGCCTCGACTTCCACAACCTCGTCGACAACCCCATCTTCAGCCCGCGCATCAACGTGCTCTACCGCCCGACACCGCAGTGGCAGATCCGCGGCACATGGTCGACCGGCTTCCGCGCCCCGCAGGCCTATGACGAAGACCTCCACGTCACCGCCGTCGGCGGCGAGGGCGTCATCATCCGCCTCGCCAAAGGCCTCAAGCCCGAGCGGTCGAACAGCTTCAGCTTCTCGGTCGACCGCGACTTCAGGATAGACGAACTCGACGCCGACATCCTACTCGAAGGCTTCTACACCGACCTCAGCGACGTCTTCGTGCTCGACGTCATCGGCCGCGACGAAAACGACAACATGGTCAAGGAGCGCCGCAACGGCGACGGCGCCCGAGTCTACGGCCTCAACACCGACATCAAGCTGACCTACACCGACTACACCCTCGACCTCGGCTTCACCGCCCAGCGCAGCCGCTACAAGGTGCCCGAGAAATGGAGCGAAGACCCCGCCGTCGCCCCGACG
>CALZQD010000209.1 GCA_945828175.1 uncultured Bacteroidales bacterium
GGTGGTAGTCGAAGAGCAGTTGCCTGAGGGCCTCGGCGGCGACGTCTCTGAGCTGCTCGCGCGTGCAGCCGTACTCGCGCATGAGCGCCTGCGCGTAAGGGGCGTCCTTGCCGTCGGCGCCGGCCTCTGAGGCTAAGGCGCTTATCTCTTTGAGTATTCGCGTCTTCATCTCGTCGGTGGCCTTGTTGGTAAAGGTGATGGCAAGGATGCCGCGGTGGTGGTTGCCGCTGTTGAACGTGCGCGTGCCGCCGCAGATCGATGTATTGAGACGATAGCGCCCCGTGGCGCTGTCTTTTACGCCAAGGAGCGTTTTGATATATTCATACGCTAAGGTATATGTCTTGCCGGAGCCGGCCGACGCCTTGTAGATGGTGAGCAAAGTCTTAAATGTGAAATGACGCAATTATATGCAATATTAGCAAAAACCGCCGTAACCGCCAAACCTTTTTGATTTGTTTAAGATATATTCGCAGGCGTTCTCTAATCGGCCGTGGTTTCGCCCTCGGGCTTGAAGCCTACATGAAGGTAGCGGTTCTTGAGTTCGTGCTCTTCGCCGAGGAGAAGATTCCTAAAGAAAAGTGTCAGATATTCATAAGTCGGCTCGATGCCCTTGATGACGTTGCGGTAGTTTGAGCGCACCAAAGCGTTTCTGAAATACCATGAATGGGTTTTGAACATATCGTTTTCGGCTGTGAATCCGAGGCTTCTCATATATTTTATGGCGAAAACGGCTGTCGCGCGCGTGTTGCCCTCGCAGAATGGGTGAATCTGCCAGAGGTTTGAGATAAACCTGACGAAATGGTTGATTATCTCATCGATTGTCAGACCTTTATAGCTGAATTCCTTTTCGAGATCGAAATCATACTGCACTGTGCGTCTGAGGTCGGATGCCGGACCGTAGATGACTGATGCACCGTCAAGTACCCATTCTTTTTTGGTGAAATCGTAGTCTCTGAACTTGCCCGCATGCTTGAACACGCCGTTGAAGATACGGCGGTGAATCGAGGCGAGGCCTTCGACCGAAAATACAAACGACGGCTCGGCAAGCAGTTTGACGATGTTGGCCGCGGCGGTGTCGGCCTCTCTGTCGTTTTCGGTATCGCTGCGTCGGTCTGCCGCCTGGTAATAGTTTGAAATGAGGTCGCGGGTCTGGTCGATGTCTATCTGCCCCTCGATGTGGCGTTTGGCTGTCTCGACAAGAAAATCCGATACCTCGAGGCGGTCGACATTCTGCAGGCCGATGGCAGTCTGCCACAACTCGGCGCGCTCTTTGGGCGAGCCTTCGCCGGCGACGATATAACGGTCAAATTCTTCGTATTTCATCATTGGTTCTGCGGGCTTTTATCTTTGGCTTTCTGTCATTTGCGGCCGAAGTCGGCGGGGATTTCACCCCAGCGATCGGTGTCCCATTTGATGACCGGATTGAGGATGCGGTTGGCCGAGCGCCAGGCGTCGGCGCGGGCAAGCAGCTGGCGTATCTGCGCGTTGGCGGCCGTGGGCGTTATCTTGGTGTTGCTGTGGCCCTTGGCGAGCCAGCCGAGGGCGGTTTTCGAGTCGCTGTAGATGGGCGTGGTATAGTCGCCGCGGCGAGCTAAAAGCGCCGCGGCATGAATCAGGGCGATATACTCGGCGATGTTGTTAGTGCCGCCGTCGATGGGGCCGACGTGGAACACCTCGCTGCCGTCGCCGACCATCACCCCGCGGTATTCCATCGGGCCGGGATTCTTCGAGCAGGCGCCGTCGACGGCGATGGCGTCGAGACGAATCTCGGGGAAGGCCGCATAGTTGACAAACTGGCGTGTGTGCTGGCCTATAGCCTTGAATATGCCGAGGTCGGCTTCGCCGCGGTAGGCCTCGACGGCTGCGCGCTGGGTCGGGAAGGCGCGATATTTGGCACCCGGGAAGTTCTTGACCTGCAGCTCGCATTCTTCCCATGAGTCATAGACGCCGGGCTCGACGCCGTTCCAGACGACATAATATTTGTTGGATGACATTATTTTTGTTGATAGTTGGCTGTCTGTTAAGTGAATTGTAACAGAAGAGAGATGTCGACGGGACGCTGTCCGACGATGGCTGCGATGGCCGGATTGACGGCGCGGCCTATGAAGGTATAGGCGGCTCGGCGTAACTCGGGCCTGAGCTTCAGGGCGTTGACGGTCGAGTCGCAGGCCACGATGTTGTCAATCATTGTCAACAGCGTGTCGCCCAGGGCCATGGCGGCCGTGCGCGGCACGGCATTGCCGGCGTTGACGTAGCAGACGCGGCGGCTGCCGTCGTTGGCGTTGTCGAAGGGCGACGCCTGCGCCAGGTCGATCTGCGGCATTGACGGGAACATCGGCTGAGGCTGCGGGCAGAGGTCGAAGGTGATGACCCCGCGCTTCATGACCTCGACGAGCGACTGGTCGATGCTGTGGCGGCCGCCTTCGCAGCAGCCTATGACGATGTCGGCGCTTCGCAGGGCGCTCTCGAAGACGCGCGGATGCAACGTCGACGCTATCACGCCCGGCCCTAAGTCGTTGATGGCGCGGCGCAGGCGGTAGGCGTCGTTGTCGAACATCCTCACCGTGGCACCCAGGCCTGTCGCCGAGCGCGCTGCCGCGCAGCCGGCTATGTCAGAGCCTATTATCGTCACCTCGCAGGGCACGACTCCGGCGACGCCGCCGAGCAGTATGCCCTTGCCGTGGATGGCGTCGGGCAAGAGCGACGAGGCTATGGCAATCGAGGCACGGCCGTCGATTTCGTGGAGTATGTCGGCGAAGGGGCGTCGACCCTCGTCGTCGGCGATATGGTCGAGGGCGATGGCCGTGACCGATTTATCGAGCAGACAGTGGATTGCGCCCAGCGTCTGCTGCTCGGGATGGAGGAAAGTCAGCAGCAGGCAGCCGCGTCTGAGACTGCGGGCGTCGGCCTCGCTCAGCGCCGCCGGATGGATGACGATGTCGCAGCGCAGCGTCTCGGCACGGCTGACGACCGTTGCGCCGAGGCGGCTGTAGGCGGCGTCGCTGTAGTGGATCGGCGCGGCGGCGCCGGCCTCGATCTTGACCGAGAAGCCGCGTTCGACGAGCATCCCCGCGACTTCGGGCGTCAGCGGGAAGCGCTTTTCGGCCTGATTCTTCGATGCCGGCAGGCCTATCGTTGCCTGGCGGCTTTCGGTGGCGAGCTTGAGCAGTTGCTCGAGTGGGGTGGGCGAGTTCATTGCAGAGGCTGTTGTGGGTTGTCTGTCAGGAAAGTGTTTATGAATCGGCGCGAGCTTTCGGCGATTTCGGCCTCGGTCTCGAGACGCGAACTGTCGAAGCGCGCCATGGCCTTCTCGTAGTGCTGTCGGCGCGAGGCCATCGAACGCTCGACGAAGGCCGTCAGAGCCTCGTCGTCGAGATCGCGCAGCAGCGGCCGCTGCGCCCTGAAGAGCTTCAGGCGGTTGAGCAGCGTTTCGTGGTCGGCCTCGAGCAGCACCGTGACGCCGGCCGAGTTCATCAGCTCCATGTTGTCGCCGAAGCAGGGCGTGCCGCCGCCGCAGGCTATCAGTGCCGCAGGTCGTCCGGGTTCGAGCAGGCTGCATAGCGCCCTCCGCTCGGCGTCGCGGAAGACCGCCTCGCCGCGTGCAAACAGCTCGCTGATGCTCAGCCCCTCGCGCTCGACGATATAGTCGTCGAGGTCTACGAAGTCTATGCCCGCGTCGCGGCTGACGGCACGTCCGAGCGTCGTCTTGCCCGAAGCCATGTAGCCGATGAGGAAAACAGGGCGGTCCACTTATTTTTTATCTACTTCCTTCTTGAGCAGGTCGCGGATTTCAGTCAGCAACTCCTCCTGAGTCGGTCCGGCCGGAGCGGCGGGAGCAGCAGGAGCCTCCTCGGCTTTGCGCTTGAAGCGGTTCATGGCCTTGATGGCTATGAAGATACAGAAGGCGATGATGATAAAGTCGAAGACTGTCTGAACGAACGAGCCCCAGGTAATGGCAACCTCGGGCGTGATGACCTCGGAGCTGTCTCTTATACACATCTCCGAGCCCACGAGACGTAGAGGAATCT
>CALZQD010000210.1 GCA_945828175.1 uncultured Bacteroidales bacterium
GAAGTGGGCCAAGCCGCGCTGATTTTCTTCTTCAAGGACAGAGCCTACTTTCTGGGCGATATAGAAATCGGCCTGGCCTTTGGGTGAGTCGTTGTGACGAATGTAGTAAGTGAGCCCGTTGTCGAGCTTGCCTGTGATGACGGCAGAGTCGACGGGCGCTGCGGGTGCCTGGCCGGGCATCTGGGCCGACATGACTGAGGTGACGCCCAAGGCGGCCATCAGCAGAAGGCTTTTGAAACTAAGTTTTTTCATTTTGTGGTTTTTATAATTGATGTTTTTTTTGAATTTTCCGATTATTAGACGGCCGCAGAGCGTTAAGATTACACTTCGAAGGTTGAAAAAATGTTAACGACGCTTCGGCTTGTATAATATCATGATGATGACGCCGATGCCGAGAGCCCACGGATAGTAGAGATAGGGCCAAGGAGCGGCCGGACTTATGCCGGCCATGCCGACGGCGAGGAGTGTCTGGGCGCCGTAGGGTATGAGACACTGCACGATACACGAGCAGGTGTCGAGCAGGCTCGCGGTGCGGGCGCCGCCGATGTGGTAGCGCTCTGAAATCTTGCGCGAGAGCGAGCCGACGGTGAGGATGGCGACGGTGTTGTTGGCCGTGCAGACGTTGACGACCGAAACGAGCGAGGCGATGACGGCCTTGGCGCCGCGCTGTGTCTTGATGCGGCGCGTCATCACCTCGAGGAGCCAGTCGATGCCGCCCGTAGCCTTGACAAGGCCGAGCATACCGGCCGAAAGAAGTGTGATGATGATAAGCGAACCCATAGAGTCTATGCCCTTGCCCATAAAACCGGTGAGGTCGAGCATCGTGAAGCCTGAAAAGAGGGCAAGGACGATGGAGGCTGTGATGCCCGCCGCAAGAACCTTGATGACGTTGACCCCGGCGAGTGCCAGAGCTATGATGAGCAGATAGGGCAATATCAGAAAGTAATTGTCGGCTGTCGCAGGGGTGAAGTCTTCGACTTTTGTGCCGATGAAGACATAAATGAGGAGGGTGGCTACGGCTGCGGGAAGAACTATGATTAGGTTGGCCTTGAACTTGGCGTTCATAGCTATGTTCTGGCTGCGAGTTGCGGCGATGGTCGTGTCGGAGATGAATGACAGATTGTCACCGAAAAATGCGCCGCCAAGCACCGTGGCGACGAAGAGTGCCGTGTCGCCTCCGCCCTCGGCGGCAATCTCCACGGCCAAGGGCGTCAGGGCGACGACCGTGCCGACCGAGGTGCCTATTGACAGCGAAATGAAGCAGGCGGCGAGGAAGAGGCCCGGAATCAACAGTTCATATGGCAGGAAGCGCAGCGTCAGGTTGACCGTGGCGCTGATGGCCCCGGTGTGGTCGGCCAGCGACGAGAAGGCGCCGGCGAGGATGAAAATCCACACCATGTAGATGATGTTTGCCGAGCCTGCCGAGCGCGAGAAGGCCTCGATGCGGCCCGTGAAAGTCAGCGTGCGCGACGTCAGGAAACCCCAGGCCGAAGCGCCGATAAAGGCCACGGTGAGAGGTACTTTATAGAAATCGCCGATGATGAGCGACGTTATGGGGTAGAGCAATAAAAACACGACAATCGGCGAAAGAGACAGAAGCCCTTTCGCCGTAGTCAGTTGTTCGGTCGGTGTGTCGGTTTGAACTGTATCAGCCATCGATGTCGTCGAGATTGAAGTATTTGAGGCCGTAGGCGGTCATCATGTCGGCGAGCTCATAGGGGAAGAACGGCACGCTGATGAAGCCCTGGCTGTAAGAGGCGGCTTCGTAGGGCTGGTAGACGAAGAGCAACTCGCCCGAGCCCGAAAGATAGAAGTTGGCGCGCGAGGGCAGGTCGCTTATCTCGACCGGGCCGGTGAACGGCGACATATCCTGAGCGCGTTTCCTAATCACTGCGGGCAGCTCCTTGAGACCCTCGGGGGTGAAGATGTCGGCGGCTGTAAAAACCTTGCCCGAGTTGACGTCGTAGTTGACATAGTAGCGTGTCGTCATGCCGTGGGCTGCGCCGGGGAGGTAATACATCGTCGTGACGCAGTAGCCGAGATATTCGGCCGTGAGGTTTGCGACCGTGCCGGTGACAAACTCATAGCCGTCGCAGTTGAGACGCACCGAGTCGGTGTCTTCGGTCGGCACGGCGTCGAAGCCTGTGCGCATGGCGGCTTTGGTGAGATAGTCGTCGATGATATCGTGGGTCTTGACGCCGGTGGTGTCAAAGGCAAGAGATATGATTGAGTCGCGCAGCGAGGTGATGTCGTGATTGTGAATGACCGAGGGCATCAGCATATTGACCGAGTCGTAGTAGACAAGGTCGTTATCGCGCTGGAAAACATCGGCCGAACCGGCGAGCCTGAACGCCGCCGCCTTTGTCTGGCCGACAAACTCGACGGCGCTCTTGTCGAGCGAGCCGCCGCATGCCGTCATCAGCAGTCCTAAAACCGCCGGTGCGATGGCTGTCGCTTTAGATACTTTCATGATTTTATACTGAGTCTTAATGATTTGCCTTAATGATTCTGTTATCGGTTTTATAACACCGCCGCGCGCCCGGAAGTTCAGGCACGCGGTGGTATTATTATAAGGTTATATCGACGCTCGGCAGCCGGATTATCTGAGTCTCAGACGCTGACCGATGCGGAGCTTGCTTGTGGTCTTGATGCCGTTGAGGCGGCAGAGACGGGCTACGGTTGTGCCGTTGCGCGAGGCTATGCGGCTGAGCGAGTCGCCTTTGCGCACCTTGTATGTGGCAGCGCCTTCGCTGTTCGAACCCTTGTAGGTCTTCTGCGGGTAGGTCGCACGGTATTTCTCGGCGTAGCGGGCGTTGTCGGCCAGCGAGAAGTTGCGCGCTTCCTGATATGTGCGCTTGTCGAAGGTGTAGGTGTCGGTGTGGGTTGTCTGGTTGGCGAAGTCGAATATGGCCGCCGGGTTGATGGCGAAGCCCATATAGCGGGTCTCGAAGTGGAGGTGCGGGCCTGTCGAGCGGCCTGTGTTGCCGCCGAGGGCGATGGGGTCGCCGGCCTTTACATACTGGTCGGGTTCGACGAGGAATCTCGAGAGGTGGCCGTAGACGGTCTCAAGGTCGTTGGTGTGGCGGATGACGACGTAGTAGCCGTAGCCGCGGCGCTCGTATTTCGTCATTCTGACGCGGCCGTCAAAGGCGGCGCGGATGGTGTCGCCGTGGTTGATCTTGAGGTCGACGCCCTTGTGCATGCGGCGGTAGCGGCGACGGTAGCCGTAAGGCGATGTGATGTAGCCGGGGTGGGGCATCGCAAATTTCGAGACGTTGATGACGGCTGTCTGGGGCACGACGGCATCGGCGTAGCAGTTGACGCGGTTACTTTCCCAGCCTTCGGTGTAAATATCGTATTCGGGCTCTTCTTCTTCGCTGAAGAGGCTTTCGAGATATTTAGTGGCGTTGTCGAGCTGAATCGAGGCATTGCCTTGGTCGGCGAGCAGGTCGCCGTGTTGTTGCTGGTGCTGTCCGGGCAGCAATACGGTCGGGTTTTCTGCCGTCAGTGCCGCCGCCGACATCAGTGCGGAAGCAATCAGAGCGGTCAGTTTGGTTTTACCGGATAGATTCATTAGCTATTAGTTTTTTCGGCTTATGTTATGATTGTAGATTGGTGATTAATTGCGTTCGTCGGGGCTGTAGGTGGCCGTGAAGGTGAGGGGGACGTAGTCAAAGATTTCGTCGTCTTTGAAGAAGCGTTTGATTTCGATGGCTGCGTTTTCGTCGCTGTCAGAAGCGTGGATGATGTTTTCCTGCGAGCTCATGCCGAAATCGCCGCGGATAGTGCCGGGGGCTGCGTTGCGCGAGTTGGTGGCGCCGGTGAGAGCGCGGACGACTGCGACGACATCCTTGCCTTTGAGACACATGACGATGACGGGCGTTGCCATCATCGAGTTGAGCAGCGAGGGGAAGAAGGGCTTATCAACCAGATGAGCATAGTGCTCGCGCAGAATAGCCTCTGTCTCTTATACACATCTCCGAGCCCACGAGACGTAG
>CALZQD010000211.1 GCA_945828175.1 uncultured Bacteroidales bacterium
AATAGCCCTCGCTGTCTTCGACGCGCGGCTGTATGCCGGTCTTGTTCATCGCGTTCTTTTCATAGATGCTTTTGGCGATGAAGTAGCCGTCGAGGCCGTTGGGCAGCTTGATGTGCTCGAAATCTTTCTCGCGCGCCTCCATCTGCTCGATGCTGTGGGTCAGCATATCATCGGCGGCTATGATGCTGTCTTTCGCCAGACCTTCGACGGCCCTTGCACGGCAGAGAAGACCCTGTTTCCTGACATCAATCTCTTTGGCATAGCGGGTGTCGAGAGTGTCGATGACCTCGATGGCGGCGCCGTAGTCGCCGCGCTCTACCAGCGACGACGCCTCGTCGAGAAGCGCCTGAGCTTTTTCTTTATTGTTTTCACCACACGAGACAAGGGCCTCTGCTATCATCAGGGCCGCAATCGTTTTATTTGCTGCGTTGAACATCTTTTACTCCTTTTACGGTTTTTAATTTCTTTATTAACTGGTTGAGGGCCGTCGTGTCGCTGATGCCGACGGTGACGAAACACTGGAAGAGGCCGTCGTTGCTGTCGACGGTGATGCTGCGGAGCGACGCAGTCTTCTCTTTGCTTATAATCGAGGTGATGTTGGTGACGATGCCTATGTCGTCATGGCCGACAATTCTCAGCATCGCACCGAACTCCGAGCCGTGGTTGCCGCTCCAGCGGGTGCGTATAAGACGGTAGGGATATTTGTCGCGGATGTTGGCGGCGTTGGGGCAGTCGGTGCGGTGAATCTTTACGACGCCCTCCGACGAGACAAAGCCGAAGACATCGTCGCCGAAAATCGGGTTACAGCACTTGGCGAGCTTGTAGTTGAGGCCCTTGATGTTGTTGCCGATGACGAGCACGTCTGAGTTGCTGTCGTTTTTCTCGTCGGCGTCGGCCTGCTGGAGCACGAACTCGCTCGCCGAGACCTTCTCGCCCTCGTCGGCGCTCTTCTTGTCGATATTCGCGATGGCCTCGATGACGTCGTTGATGTCGAGCGTCTCGCTGCCGATAGCCATGTTGAAGTCGGTGAGCGTCTTGTAGCCCATCTTCTTGGCGACTTTCGACATACGGCCTTCGTCGACATCGAGTTTGCGGTTTTTCAGACGTCGCTGAAGCATCTCTTTGCCGAGCTCGGCAACGTGGCTTTCGCGGTCTTTGAGCACGACGCGTATTTTGTTGCGCGCCTTTGTCGTGACGACAAAGTTGAGCCAGTCGCGCTTGGGCACCTGCTGGGCCGAGGTAAACACCTCGACTGTGTCGCCGCTCTGCAGCTTGTAGTTGATCTTGCGGTTTTTGCCGTTTACGCGGCCGCCGGTACACTGGCAGCCGAGGTTGGTGTGTATGTTGAAGGCGAAGTCGAGCAGCGACGCCCCGCTGGGCAGCTTGTAGAGGTCGCCCTTGGGCGTGAAGACGAAGACTTCTTTCTCGTAGACGTCCATCTTGAGGTTCTTCATCAGCTCCATCGGGCCGCTGTCGGCCGTCTCGAGGATGTCGCGGACGTTGTTCATCCATGTGTCGAGGTTGCCCTCGCTCTTGATGCCTTTGTATTTCCAGTGAGCGGCAAGGCCTTTTTCGGCAATGATGTCCATGCGGCGGCTTCTGATCTGCACCTCGACCCACTTCGACTCGGGGCCGTAGACCGTGATATGGAGCGATTCGTAACCGTTGCTCTTGGGTATGCTGAGCCAGTCTTTGAGGCGCGACGGATTGGGCCGGTACATATCGGTGATGAGCGAATAGACGAGCCAGCAGCGGCTCTTCTCATGCTCCTGGTCTACGTCGAGTATGATTCTGATAGCGAAGAGGTCGTAGATCTGCTCGACGTCGTTCTTCTGCTTCATCATCTTGTTCCATATCGAATAAATCGATTTGGTGCGGCCTTTTATCTCGAATTTCAGGCCCTCGGCCTCGAGACGCTCTTTGATAGGCTTGATGAAAGCGGCGATGTAGGCTTCGCGCGTCGCCTTGGTCTCGTTGAGCTTATGGGCTATCTGGGTGTATATCTCGCGGTTGGTATATTTGAGCGACATATCCTCGAGCTCCGACTTGATTTTGTATAAACCGAGTCGGTGGGCAAGAGGAGCATAGAGATAGCTGACCTCGCGGGCTATGTCGCAGACAGCCTCGCGGTTGGGATGATGATTGATGGCCCGCATCAGCACGAGGCGGTCGACAATCATCGTTATGATGACCCTGATGTCTTCGGCGAAGGTGAGCAGCAGATTTCTGAAATTCTCGGTCCAGGCTGTTGCGTGGCGACTGTAGAGAGTCGACACTTTCAGCAGGCCGCCGACGAGTTTGGCAACATCGTCGCCCCACTCTTTCCTAACCTCGTCAACCGTAATCAGACCGGCGCGGCCAAAATTATAGACAAGCAGCGCTATGACCATGTTGCGGTCGGGGCTGATGGCGCTGCACAGCTCTAAGGCTGTCGTCACGCTCCTCATCACCTGATTGAAACCGAAACGGTCGCGGTGGCATTTCCCTTCGATTACGCCGCGCGAAATCAAATTCTTGACCCGGCTGAAATCGCCCGGCTGCAGAGCCCCGTCGAGTTGGCGGAGCAATTGTGCTGTCAGGGGGATGAGGCGCTCGCGCTCATCCGCTGTAAAGAAATTATCCTCCATTGCTTACCTCTATACTATGTATATTATAAATAATGATGCGTCAAAATTACAAAATAATCCTGACGCATCATAAAGAGGCGGTGTTTTTATTGATAATTTACAATTTAACCTGTCGTTGTTTTTACATATCGTCGTTTCGCGGATTGTTATTGAGGCGGTGAGGCTCGTTGGCCACATCCTTGGTCGTGGCCCTGTCTCCGTCGGCCTTATCGATGGCTATTCCGGGAAACTCTTTCTTGTTTTTTGGATATAACATCACGGAAGCGCCGTTGGTTCGTCAGAGCGGCAATTTGTTCATCTCTTCGATGTAGTCGAGGAGCGCCTCGCGGCCGCGCATGTCCTCGCTCGAAGTCATGAATATCGGCGGCAGTTCTTCCCACTGTTCGAGCAGCGTAGCGCAGTAGTCAGACGTCATCTTTTTCGCCGCCGACGCGCTGAGTTTATCGAGCTTGGTGAAGACAATGCTGAAAGGCACGCCGTTCTCGCCGAGCCACTCCATAAACTCAAGGTCGATTTTCTGAGGCTTCAGGCGCGAGTCGACGAGCACAAACAGGTTTGTCATCTGTTCGCGTCCGAGGATATAGCTCTTGATTATGCGGTCGATTTCCTCGCGGCCGGCCTTGCTACGCGCGGCGTAGCCATAGCCGGGAAGGTCGACGATATACCACTCGTCATTGACGAGGAAGTGGTTGATGAGCATTGTCTTGCCCGGCGTCGACGAGGTCATGGCGAGCGACTTGCGCCCGGTCAGCATGTTTATCAGCGACGACTTGCCGACGTTCGACCGGCCAATGAAGGCATACTCGTGGCGCTTGTCTGCCGGACATTTGGCCAAATCCTTGTTGCTTATGACGAATCTTGCTGTATTTATTATCATAATATCATTCGATTATTTTCTGTAAAGATAATGATTATGGCTGATTCGTCAAAATTTTGTTAACTTTGCCGCTGTTATGAAGCGGGAAATCACTTTCAGATTTAAACAGTTTGCCATCAGCGACAGCAACTGCGGCATGAAAACGGGCACCGACGGCGTCACCCTCGGCGCCTGGGTCAGCTGCCGCGACGCCCGCCGCGTCATCGACGTCGGCGCAGGCTCGGCCCTGATTTCCCTGATGACAGCCCAGCGCGCGCCCCTGGCCCGCATCGATGCCGTCGAGATCGACCCCGAAGCCGCCTCAGATGCCCGCTTCAACGTCGAGGCTTCGCCATGGAGCGGCCGCATCGAAGTTGTTAACACCGACATCCTCCGTTACCGCCCCGCTGTGCCGCCCGACCTCATCGTCAGCAATCCGCCCTTCTTCAACTCGGGCGAACTGTCGGCCGACACGGGCCGTGCCGCCGCCCGCCACGAGTCGTCGCTA
>CALZQD010000212.1 GCA_945828175.1 uncultured Bacteroidales bacterium
CACACTGCATATCGTCGGCAGCGTCAGATGTGTATAAGAGACAGATATAAAGGACAAATAATTGCATTACAAAGCAAAATAGAGCAATTCGCTTTGTAATGCAATTATTTTGGCATCACAATCTGCCGTCGCACTCTTGGCGGGGACGGGTGGCTTTGACGTCGAAGATGACGTGGCGGGGTTTGAGGAGGGCGCTGATGTCGAGGCCTTCGAATTCGCGATGGGCGACGGCGGCGATGGCGGCGTCGAATTTCTCCCCGGCGGGAAGTTCGTTGACTACAGTGAGACCATACTCGCGCTCGACGGCGGCGGGGTTGGCCCAGGGATCATAGATAGTGATGTTGAGATTATATTCTTTGAGAGCCTTGACGATGTCGACGACCTTGGTGTTGCGCACGTCGGGGCAGTTCTCTTTGAATGTGAAGCCGAGGATTATGATGTGGCTGTCAAGTACCTGGATGCCTTTCTTGAGCATGAGCTTGACGACGCGGTCGGCAACATAGGCACCCATACCGTCGTTCATGCGGCGGCCGGCGAGGATTATCTCAGGGTTGTAACCGTAGCGCTGGGCGCACTGAGCGAGATAATAGGGAGCGACACCGATACAGTGACCACCGACGAGTCCGGGCTTGAAGGGGAGGAAGTTCCATTTGGTCGAGGCAGCCTCGAGCACGTCGGTCGTGTCGATACCCATTAGGGTGAAGATTTTCGAGAGCTCGTTGACGAAAGCGATGTTGATGTCGCGCTGCGAGTTCTCGATGACCTTGGCGGCTTCGGCGACTTTAATTGAGGGTGCGAGGTGTGTGCCTGCTGTGATGACGCTGCTGTAAACATCGTTGACAAGACGGCCGATCTCGGGTGTTGAACCTGAGGTGACTTTCTTGATTTTTTCGACAGTGTGGAGTTTGTCGCCGGGGTTGATGCGCTCGGGCGAATAACCGGCATAGAAGTCTTTGTTGAATTTCAGACCGCTGACACGCTCTACAACGGGGATACATTCGTCTTCAGTGACACCGGGATAGACTGTAGATTCATAGACCACGATGTCGCCGGGTTTGATGACTTTGCCGACAGTCTCGCTGGCTCCATAGAGGGGGGTGAGGTCGGGATTGTTGTTTTCGTCTACGGGCGTCGGCACGGCAACGACGTAGAAGTTACAGTCGCGGATGTCGTCGATATTGGCTGTACACTTGAAGTTGTGGTTTTTGATAGCATCCTGAAGCAGTTCGTCGCTGACCTCAAGAGTAGCGTCGTGTCCGGCCATGAGGGCTTCGCAACGGCGGGCGTTCATATCGAAACCGACGGTAGGATATTTTGTCGAAAAGAGTCGTGCAAGCGGCAGGCCCACATAGCCGAGGCCTATCACGCAAATCTTAATTTCTTTGTCCATTGCATTAAATTATGATGTTAGAGATTGTTCCAATACCACTCACAGGCTTGTTTAAGTCCCTGTTGCATCGAATATTGCGGATTATAACCAAGAAGTCTGCGGGCTTTATCGATCGAAGCGAGGCTGTGAGGAATGTCGCCGGCGCGGTTAGGACCATGAGTCGGTTCGACTGCGGCTATCGCAGGGTCATAGGCCGAAAGATATTCCTTGAGATAACCGACAAGCTGGTTGAGTGTAGTGCGCTCGCCAAAAGCCGTATTATATATTTGATTGACTGCTTCCGGATTAGTTGTCGTCATGGCCCGCATATTCATCTCAATGACATTATCAATGTACGTGAAATCACGGCTATACTCGCCGTCGCCATTGATGTTGGGTGCCTCATGCGCCATGAATTTCTTGACAAACAACGGTATGACTGCGGCATATGCGCCGTTGGGATCCTGACGGCGCCCGAAGACATTGAAATATCGCAAGCCGATGTATTCAGTACCGTATGTGCGGGCAAAGACGTCGGCATAAAGTTCGTCGACGTATTTCGTGATGGCATAAGGTGATAGAGGTTTGCCAATGACATCCTCTACTTTAGGCAGCGAAGCGCTGTCGCCATAGGTGCTCGACGAAGCGGCGAAGATGAAGCGGCGCACGCAGGTATCGCGTGCAGCGATGAGCATATTTAGGAATCCGTCGATATTGACTTCGTTGGTCGTGGCAGGGTCTTTAATCGAACGTGGTACCGAGCCAAGAGCTGCTTCATGAAAGACGGTGTCGACGCCATCAACGGCCCTGCGGCAGGCTTCGATGTCGCGGATGTCACCTACCTGCATGTCGAACTGCGCGCCATAGCGCTCAATCAATGGGATGATATTCTCCCAGTGGCCTGTGGCAAAGTTGTCGAGGCAGCGAACACGGTAGCCCGACTCAAGCAGGTGCTCACAGAGGTTAGAGCCGATAAAGCCGGCACCACCTGTGACTAATACTGTTGGTTTCATATATTGTTTTTTGAATTTGTGGTAATATTCGAGAGGCTATGCCGCTGTGATTGAGGCTATGAGTGAGGTGAGGGCGAGGAAAGCCCTGAGGGAGGCAAGAGCCATATCGGCAGTGAGGTCGGCGCGAGGATTTAGAGTCGCAAGAGATTCGACTGCGGAGCGCATTGACGGGAGCGAGTTCCAGACTAAAGGCGCGAGAGCTATCAGCTGCAAATCGGCTGACGTCGATATGGATGACTGATGGCTGAGGCGCCTGGCATTACAATCGAACCACTCGGCGACGCTGTCGAGGGGGATGCGCCCGGGCATGATAACTGATGCCGTGAGTGACGCTCGGGCTGCAGCGGCATCCGTCGTGCGTGCCGCACATTTTTCAGCAAGGCTAACAAGGCGCTCATCGTCTTCGCCGCTAATTATAGCGAGCACGAGGCGATTGGCGTCTGTTAGATGCGCTGAGTGACGCAAAACGTCGACGTTGCTGTTGACAAAGGGCTTGAGGTGGTGAAGGTCGTAGCTATATTCTACCGTACGCAGATACTCGAGTGCGCGGATGCATGAAGCTATATCGCGCAAAGTGGGATATATCCGGCAGACATAATCAGAGATTTCGCAGATGCGGCGACCACACAGCGCAGCTTCGGCTATGCAATCACTATCAGCCGTGATCGCGGCATACTCGTTCCGATACTGATAAACTTGCGACAAAGCGATTAGCGCATCGAGCGAATCGATGCGCTCGACTTCGATGCAGTCAAAACGGCTCGATAAAGACTTTACAGAGGTTACACGAGCCTCTATGTCAGATACATTCGACATCAATCGGATTGATATGGACTTTGGCACAGCCGAGGGCATCAATGAGGATGACGAGCTCGCTGCTACCATCAGGAAGGGCAATTATCTCGCCCTCAAGGCCTCGCAGATTGCCGCGTATAACCTTGACTTTACGACCTTTGACATATTCGCCTGTGAACGTTACCGTACTGTCTGAGCGACCGAGCATAAAGCGCAAGGCAACCATCTGCGTATCAGGCACAACGGCGAGCGGTCGATTGAGTGACGCCTCGGTTCGCGCGGCGCGGTCTGTCATAAAACGGTTGATATAGGGTAGATTGACAACGACTCGGCGGCGCTCTGACTCAGTGCAATGCACAAAGACAGTCGATGGCAAGAGGACGCGGTCGACAGTCTTGCGTCGACCGTTCTTCCAGACTCGCAGCTCTTCCTGTGAGGCGACAAAGCTTTCAAATCCCAATGCTTCAAGCTTTTCTGCAGCCGATTTCTCGCGATTATTGCCAACGATAGCAACAAACCACTTGCGGTCGCTTACGCCTACGGCGTCGCCAACGCCCGAGGGCACCGCCGTAACTCCTTCTGATAATTCTACGCCGCTCATGTCGGAGTCGTTTTGTGACAAATCACAATCTCTTTATAAGAGATACTTTTTAGTGGCACAAATTTACGAAAATGTTGCGGTATCTGCAAAAATATTTGGCAGTTAGCTCAGAGCGCTCTGACTGTGATTCTGCTAAAATTGCGCAAGTTTTGGCACAAGCCGAAATAGCGGTGCATGGATTTGGAGGGAATTGTTAAATTTGCGGT
>CALZQD010000213.1 GCA_945828175.1 uncultured Bacteroidales bacterium
AGCGTCAGATGTGTATAAGAGACAGCATCGATAGTCATCCGGATGAATAAAAAACGAGAAATTTCACTTATATGTGAAATGTTTATTGTATAGTTATTTCTTCAAAAACAATCGAAACCGATAAAACTTTTGAGCTATGAAAGATATAAAGAATAGGTATCGCGAGATGGTGGAACAGGTTAAGTATGAAATAGAACTGTCGTTTGCTATATCGAATAAAATCGATGCACTTATGAAGGAACGAGGGCTCTCAAAGAAACAGTTTGCAGACCAGATAGGTAAGCGTCCGAGCGAGATAACACGCTGGTTGAGCGGACAACATAATTTTACATTGTCCACTCTTGCGATGCTTTCAGCGTTTTTTTGTCAATCATAATCAATGTTTAATTACGGTTGCCCGGCTTGGGCGATGCCGAGAAGCCGTAGGTTGTGTAATCCTGTGCGTTCATCATGGCGTCGGCGGCTTTGTCGCCGACCTCAATGGGTGCGGAGATGCGCGCCTGTTCGGGTTTGCCCTCGATGCGGAGCGAATCCTTGTGGCCGGGAAGGCCTTTGGGGGTGTCTTTGTCTGTTTTCATAGTAGTTGCTATTTTGTTGAAAAGATAAATTACACAAGTAATACTTCTATTAAACAAGCGCCGAGGCTCAATTGTTATATCTTAAAAATCTAAAAAATTTAAAACAACAAGGAAATGAAGAAAACAGGTATATTCTACGGCTCGGCCACGGGCAACACGGCCGATGTAGCACGCATGATAGCCGGACGTCTCGGTGTCGCCGCCGCTGACATCCACGATGTTGCCTCAACCGCTCCCTCGGCTCTCGGCGCTTATGATAATCTTATACTTGGCTCAAGCACATGGGGCTCGGGCGACCTCGAGGACGACTGGTATGACTTCATCGACGGCGCCGACGCGCTTGACCTCAAAGGCAAGAAAATCGCAGTCTTCGGTTGCGGTGACGAGACGATGTACGACACATTCTGCGACGCCGTAGGTCAGATCTATGACCGCATGGCGGCAACCGGCGCCACGATGGTGGGCCGCTTCAATGCCGACGGCTATGATTTCGGCGAGTCGAAGGCCTATCGCGACGGCGCGATGGTCGGCCTGACCATCGACCAGGACAACCATCCAGAGCTGACCGAGAGGCGCGTCGAGGCCTGGTGCGAGCAGCTCAAGAAAGAATTCGAGTAAAACGATTACATATTAGAATGATGTGCCGCGTCCATCTGCCGACGCGGCACACGCTTTTATGCCCCCTGTCAATCAAAAACTTTCTTAAAAGGCGAGGCTTTGCTTTGGATTAATGCCGAGAAATGTTAACTTTGCAGACATTTCTGTAACATGTTGACACGAATATTAAAAGAAGCTGACATCAAGCGTCTTAAGCGTTTGCTCGACGAGTCCCGCAAGATTGTCGTCACGACCCATATGTCGCCCGACGGTGATGCGGTCGGGTCGTCGCTGGCCATGGCTGCCGTCATGACGACGCTCGGCAAAGATGTCAAGGTCATTCTTCCCGACCGCCCGCTGGCAAACCTGATGTTTCTGCCCGGCGCCAAAGAGATGATCGACGCCAAGCAGTATCCCGACTTTGCCGCCGGTCTTATAGCCGACGCCGATCTCATCTTCAGCCTCGACTACAACGAATTGAAGCGTGTCGGCGCCCTCGCCGAGCCGATTGCGGCCAGCAAGGCAGCCAAGGTGCTCATCGACCACCATCTCAATCCCGGCGACTTCGCCGACCCGGTGTTCTCGCATCCCGACCAGTCGTCGACCTGCGCCCTGCTGTTCAGGGTTTTCTGCCGTCTCGAGCTGTTCAACCTTATCGACCGCTATGCCGCCGAGTGCCTGCTCGCGGGCATGATGACCGACACGGGCAATTTCTCGTATAACGCCAACGACCCCGACGCATATATCATCGTCGCCGAGCTGATTCGCAAGGGCGTCGACAAGAACATGCTCTACGAGCGGCTTTTCAACAGCCATTCAGAGAACTGTCTGCGTCTCAACGCCTACGCCATGTCGAGTAAGATGGAGGTATTCAAAGACGGCGGCGCGGCGCTCATCTGCCTCGACCGCTCGGAACTCAACCGATTCCATTATACCAAGGGCGACACCGAGGGTCTGGTCAACCGGCCGCTCGAGATTCCCGGCATCGTCTATTCGGCTTTCATGCGCGAGGAAGACAACTACGTCAAGATTTCGATGCGCAGCAAGGGCGATTTCCCTGTCAACGAGCTTTGTCACGACCATTTCGGCGGCGGCGGACATCTCAACGCCGCAGGCGGCGAGTTTGACGGCACCCTCGAAGAGGCGGCCGCCCTCTTCCGCTCGCTTATTCCCGAAAACAAAAAGAAATATAACGTCAAACATAAATAAATCACTATCACACACCGACCAGTAATGAAATTTTCAAAAATCATAATCGCCATATTCTCAGCCGTTCTTGCCGCGACGGCCGTCTCGTGCGACGACGGCAAGACCTACGCCGAGCTGCTTGACACCGAGACCCAGAGCGTCAACCGCTATCTCGCCGACCAGATTGTCGTGGCCGACATTCCCGCCGACACGGTTTTCATCACGGGCCCCGACGCTCCCTTCTACCGCCTCGATGAAGACGGCATGCTCTACATGCAGGTCCTCGACCCCGGCACGAAAGACAACCGCGTCAAAGACGACGAACTCATCTACTTCCGCTTTACCCGCTACAACCTCAACAACTATGCCGCCGGCAAACTGCCGACGGGCACAGGCAACGAGAACGACATGGGCTACCTCAACTCGAGCTTCAGATATAACAACTATCAGCTCCAGAGCAGTATCCAGTGGGGCTCGGGCATCCAGACGCCGCTGGCCTATCTCCCGGTCGACTGCGAGGTAAACATTGTCATCAAGTCGCAGTATGGCTTCTCGAGCGAAATCGCCAACGTCATACCGTTCCTTTATCACCTGAGATACTACCGTCCTAAGATATAATTTCAATCATGACACTTATAAAATCAATATCGGGCATCCGTGGCACCATCGGCGCCAAAGCCGGCGACGGACTCACCCCTATCGACATCGTCAAGTTTACGGCTGCCTACGCCGAGTTTATCAAAAAGACAACAACCCGCACGAGCAACGTCATCGTTGTAGGCCGCGACGCCCGCCTCTCGGGCAAGATGGTCTCTGACATCGTCGTCGGCACACTCGTCTCGATGGGCTTCGACGTCGTCAACATCGGCCTCGCCTCGACCCCGACAACCGAAATCGCCGTCGTCGCCGAGAAAGCATGCGGCGGCTTGATTCTCACAGCCTCTCACAACCCCAAGCAGTGGAACGCCCTCAAGCTCCTCAACGAGCACGGCGAGTTCCTCAGCGACGCCGAAGGCAAGGAAGTGCTCCGCATCGCCGCAGCCGACGAATACCACTTCGCCGCCGTCGACGACCTCGGTCATGAATACGTCAACAACACATACAACCGCCGTCACATCGACATGGTGCTCGCTCTCGACGCTGTCGACCGCGATGCTATCGCCAAAGCCGATTTCACAGTCGCTGTCGACGCTGTCAACTCTGTCGGCGGCGTGGTCATACCACAGTTGCTCCGCGCTCTCCGCGTGAAAAACATCGTCGAGCTCAACTGTGAGGCAACAGGCAAATTCGCCCATAACCCCGAACCCATACCCGCCAACCTCACCGACATAGCTCGCGTAACCCGCGAATGTGGCGCCGACGTCGGCTTCGTCGTCGACCCTGATGTCGACCGCCTCGCCATCGTCATGGAGAACGGCGAGATGTTCGGCGAAGAATATACCCTCGTTTCGGTCGCCGACTATCTTCTCGGCCTCACTCCCGGCCCGACCGTCAGCAACCTCAGCTCGAGCCGTGCCCTGCGCGACGTCACCGTCGCTCACGGATGCAGCTATGAGGCAGCCGCTGTCGGCGAAGTCAACGTCACCACCAAGATGAAAGCCACCGGCGCTGTCC
>CALZQD010000214.1 GCA_945828175.1 uncultured Bacteroidales bacterium
GAGTATGTCGGCGGTTTTGCGGGCCGGTTTTGCAGGCCGGCCCGTTCAATCGCAAACGGCGTTACTGGTTGTTGTTGCCGCCACGGTTGCCACCGTCGCGACGGGGACCGCGGTTGTCGCGGCGGGGACGGTCGCCGTTGTCACGGCGGGGACGTTCGCCACGGGGAGCGCGCTGGGGCTCGGTCCAGCCTTCGGGCTTGGGCAGAAGGGCGCGCATCGACAGACGGTATTTGCCGGTCTTCTTGTCGATTTCGATGAGCTTGACATCGACCTCGTCGCCTTCTTTGAGACCTGATGCCTCCATGTTTTCGAGGCGGTCCCAAGAGATCTCAGAGATGTGGAGCAGACCGTCGCGGTTGGGCATGAACGAGACGAATGCGCCGAAGTCCATGATGCTGGCGACTTTGCCGTGGTAGACCTTGCCTTCTTCGGGGAGCTCGACGATGGCGTTGATCATAGAGAGAGCCTTGTCGATTGACTCCTTGTTCGAGGCAGCGACCTCGATATAGCCGCCTTCGTCGATTTCGTCGATAGAGACGGTAGCGCCGCTGGCTTCCTGGATGCCTTGGATGACTTTTCCGCCCGGGCCGATGACAGCACCGATGAGCTCTTTGGGGATGAGCATGGTGACGATGCGGGGAACGTGGGGCTTGTAGTCCTCGCGGGGTGCGGGGATGGTCTGGTTGATGATGTTGAGGATGTGGAGACGACCTTCGCGGGCCTGCATGAGGGCCTTCTCGAGAATCTCGTAGCTGAGGCCGTCGCACTTGATATCCATCTGGGTGGCTGTGATGCCGTCGACGGTGCCTGTGACCTTGAAGTCCATGTCGCCGAGGTGGTCTTCGTCGCCGAGGATATCGCTGAGGATTGCATATTTGGGGCTCTCGGTGTCGGTGATGAGGCCCATGGCGATGCCGCTGACGGGTTTCTTCATCTTGACGCCGGCGTCGAGGAGGGCGAGGGTGCCTGCGCAGACTGTAGCCATCGACGACGAGCCGTTAGACTCGAGGATGTCGCTGACGATGCGGCAAACATAGGGGAAGTCGTCGGGGAACATGCGCTTGCGGGCTCGGTGGGCGAGGTTGCCGGGACCGATCTCGCGACGGCCTACGCCGCGGACGGCCTTGGCCTCGCCGGTCGAGAAGGGCGGGAAGTTGTAGTGGAGGAGGAAGCGCTCGCGGCCCTGGTTGAGGACGTCGTCGAGAATCTTCTCGTCGAGCTTGGTGCCGAGGGTTACAGTCGAGAGCGACTGAGTCTCGCCGCGGGTGAAGATAGCCGATCCGTGGGGGCCGGGAAGATAGTCGACCTCACACCAGATGGGACGGATCTCGGTGGTCTTGCGGCCGTCGAGACGGATGCCCTCGTCGAGGATGCAGCGGCGCACGGCCTCTTTCTCGACGTCGTGGTAGTAGCGCTTGACCAGCGGGGTCTTCTCTTCGCGCTCTTCTTCGGGGAGCGATTCGATATATTCGTCGCAGATGGCGTCGAAGCTGTCCTGACGCCAATGCTTGTCGGCACAGCCGGCTTTGGCGACGGCATAAGCCTTGTCGTAGCATTTGGCCTTGACGTCGGCGCGGAGGTCTTCGTCGTTGACCTCGTGGCAGTATTCGCGCTTGACGGTCTTGCCGGCTGCCTCGGCGAGCTCGATCTGAGCCTTGCACTGCACCTTGATGGCCTCGTGGGCTGCCTTGAGGGCTGCGAGGAGGTCGGCTTCGCTGACTTCGTTCATCTCGCCTTCGACCATCATGATGTTGTCGTAGGTAGCGCCTACCATCAGCTCCATGTCGGCGCGCTCGAGTTCTTCGAAGGTCGGGTCGATGACAAACTTGCCGTCGATGCGGGCGACGCGGACTTCAGAAATCGGGCCGTTGAAGGGGATGTCGCTGACAGCGAGAGCTGCTGATGCAGCGAGGCCTGCGAGAGCGTCGGGCATGTCTTCGCCGTCGCTCGAGTAAAGGGTTATGTTGACAAAAGTGTCAGCGTGATAATTGTCGGGGAAGAGGGGACGGAGAACGCGGTCGACCAGACGAGCTGTCAGGATTTCATAATCGCTGGCGCGGCCTTCGCGTTTGAGGAAACCGCCGGGGAAACGACCGGCAGACGAAAATTTCTCTTTGTACTCTACTTGCAGGGGCATGAAGTCGACACCCTCGCCGGCTTCTTTTGCCGAAACTACGGTTGCGAGGAGCATTGTGCCGCCCATGCGCAACTCTACCGCTCCATCGGCCTGCTTTGCCAGTTTCCCGGTCTCAAGGGTGATTGTGCGACCGTCAGCCAGCTCGATGGTTTTTTTGATTGGATTCATAAAACGTTGTTAAATAATATATTTTGTATCTTCGTGATTATTCGCGCAAAGATACAAAAAAACATCGAGACTGGCAAGCGCTTGTGAAAAAGCTTGGTAAAAGGGTGTGCAGAGGGCTGTTTCGAGGCCTTATCGCGTGCCTTTTGTCAGCAGGTCATAGACGACGACGGCGTTGTTGCGGTCGCGGTCGTGCGAGGAGTAGATCAGGGTGACGACGGGATGCGCGGCGAGAGTCTTTCTCAGCTCGGCGAAGGCGGGGTTTGCGGCCAACTCGGCGGCATATTTCGCGCTGAACTCGTCCCAGCGGCCGTCGGGGTCGGCGTGGTACCATTCGCGTAGCTCGGTCGAGGGCGCGATGTCTTTGTCCCACAGGTCGTAGCGGAAGGTTTCGTGAGAGAGTCCGCGGGGCCAGAGGCGGTCGATGTAGACCCTGAAGCCGTCGTCGGGCGACGCGGGGTCGTAGGCCCGTTTGAGTTTGAATTCAGTCATAACAATATCGGATTTTACACAAGGCTTCAACGCCCTGACTCCGATGATTGTTCAGGCGTCGGCGGGCTTGAGACGCTTGATGACGCGGGCGGGATTGCCGCCGACGAGCGTCCATGGCTCGACGTCGCGCGTCACGACGGCTCCGGCAGCGATGACCGAGCAGTCGCCGACGGTGACGCCCGGCAGTAGGGTCGCTCCGCCGCCGATCCACACACTGTTGCCGACGGTGACGGGCTCAGCCCATTCTGCGCCGGTGTTGCGGGTGGTGGGGTCGAGCGGATGGCAGGCTGTGTAGAACAAGAAGTTCGCCCAAAAAAAAAAATCGTTGCCGAAGGTGACGCGGGCCTCGTCGAGTATCGTGAGGTTGAAGTTGGCGAAGAAATTCTCACCTATAGTTATATTGCAGCCGTAGTCGCAGCGGAAGGGGCTGTTGAAGTGGAAGCGCTCGCCGCAGCCGCCGAGCAGCCGGCGGATGATTTCGTCGCGACGGGCGGTCTCGCCCGGATTTATCGAGTTGAATTCCCAAAGGAGCTCTCGCGTCAGCTCGAGGCGGCGGATAAACTCGGGATGGACAGCGTCATAGATTTCGCCGTCGAGCATCTTTTGCCATTCTTTTTCAAAATCTGTAGCCATAGTCAACGATAAAAATGCAGTGTAAAGATACAAAATAATCGATAAAACGCCAACAGACTTGCGGGGAAACAAAAAAAGTTGTACCTTTGTCGTCGGGTAAGTCCTACACGACCAGCTCCCCGAGAATCCCCCAGGTCCTGACCGAAGCAAGGGTATCGGGTTGTAGCGGTGCGATGTAGTAAGCTTACCCTTTTTTATTTCCGTCAGAATCTGGTCACTATGCGTACACAGCACTCTGTCGGACCATTATTGCTTTCTGGTCGGGATGAGCCGAGGCCGAATTTCCATATTTTCCCGTCGCGAAGCCAGTAGTCATCGTCGTAGAGTTTTTGGCCGCCGAATAATTTCAGCAACTGGTTGATGGAAATCGACGCGCTTTCGATTGTCTTGGCCTCGGCGTAAGTCGGCAGGCTTTTGCCATATCGTTTTTTCGCGTCTTCCCATGTGGTGACGTGTCCATCCTCCATGCTGATGATAAATCTGTGGTTGCCTCTGACGACGGCGATGCCGAGTTTGCGGTATTTCGCTTTTTCGTCGGCAGACATGGTCT
>CALZQD010000215.1 GCA_945828175.1 uncultured Bacteroidales bacterium
GATTCCTCTACGTCTCGTGGGCTCGGAGATGTGTATAAGAGACAGGACCTCAAGAGCAACGTCAAGGCGCTCCAGTCGGCTCTCGAGCAGAGTATCAACCAAGGTGGCACCAATATCTCGAAGCTCGTCGACGAAATCAACGTCTCGAACAAATATATACGTCAGCTCGTCGAGGCCAAGTCGAAATCAGACTCGCTCAACATGGTGCTGACGACCAACCTGACGCGCTCGCTCTCGCCCGAAGATATGAAGGATGTCAATATCAAGGTGCTCAAGGGCGTCGTCTATATCTCGCTCGCCGACAATATGCTCTTCAAGTCGGGCAGCTATCAGATCAGCGACCAGGCGATGGATATTCTCGAGAAGATAGCCAAGATTATCAAGGATTATAAGAGCTATGACGTTCTCGTCGAGGGCAATACCGACAATGTGCCTATCTCGCGTACGAATATACGCAACAACTGGGACCTCAGTACTTTGCGAGCTTCGTCGGTCGTACAGGTGCTTCAGGATCGTTTCGGCGTCGACCCGTCGCGCATGACAGCAGGCGGTCGCGGCGAGTATAATCCCATCGCAAGCAACGACACGGCGGATGGCCGTCAGCAGAACCGTCGCACGGAAATCATCATCACTCCGAAACTCGACCAGTTCCTCGATCTCATCGACAAGGCTCCGGATACTGACGACTAATGCTAAAAGGTTAAATAAGAATAATATAAAATCGGCGGCAGCTCATTCCCGGCTGTCGCCGATTGATTTTTCGTACAGACTTCATCCCCGTTGCCGTTTTATGGCAAAGCATCAATCTGCTTCTCGACGGCGAGCATGATTTTGTAAATCAGGTATGAGGCGAGCAAAAAGAGGCTCGAATATAATGTGTAGCTTAACAGATGTCCGATAACTCGGAGTTGAAATGATGTATGGCGCAAAGTAAAAAACTAATTTTTTAGTTGCGTAAATATTTTCGACTAAAAAATTAGTTGAGATTCAAAAATTTTTATGCCGACGACTGACGGGGCGGGGAGAAAGTGCTATATTTGCAGAAAAAGGCAAAACAATGAAAATAAAGATAGAAGATGCGATAGCCGAGGCTGCGCCCGACTATAAAGTGATACTTGTGACGGCCGATGTGACGAACCGTCAGACCGACGACCGCCTGTGGAACGAAATCGAGTCGTTTGCGTCGAGCTTCAAGGAGCTCCACGAGATGGCCGACATCAACAAACGACCGGGCATCGCCGGCACACGCGAGGCCTACAAGCGTCTCGGCAAGGAGCCAAACCGCTACAGACCGTCGACAGAGGCACTGTGCCGACGCATGGTCAAGGGTCTCGGGCTATACCGCACGACGGCGCTCGTCGACCTTATCAATCTACTGTCGGTGAGCTGCGGACATTCGATCGGCGGTTTCGATGCCGACAAAATCGAGGGCGACATGCTGACGCTCGGCGTCGGCCGCGAGGGCGAGCCCTATGAGGCCATAGGCCGCGGACAGCTCAACATCGCCTGCCTGCCGGTGTTCCGCGACAGCGTCGGCGGGGTAGGGACGCCGACGAGCGACAACGACCGCACCAAACTTTCGGACGACACCCGCCGCCTTGTCATGACAATCAACATCTATCGCCCCGAGATGCCCGACGACGACATCATTGCCATGACGCGCCGACTGCTCGAAGACTACGCCGACGGCAAGAATATCAGTTTTGAAACCGTCAAAGCCTGTCAGTCATGAAAATGCTTAAGATTTACCCCGGCTCTATCAACAGCCGTTTTATCGACGAAGCCGTCGAAGTCATCTGCGACGGCGGCATTGTGATTTACCCGACCGACACGCTCTATGCCCTCGGTTGCGACGCCCTCAACAACAAGGCCGTCGAGAAACTCTGCCGCCTCAAGGGCATCAATCCCGATAAACAGCAGCTGTCGGTCGTCTGCGCGTCGCTGTCGCAGGCGGCAGAATATGCCAAAATTGACAACCGCGCCTTCGCCTATCTCAAGGAATATCTGCCCGGACCTTTCACCTTCATCCTGCCCGCGTCGTCGGCTCTGCCGAAGGTGTTCAAAGGCCGCAAGACAGTAGGCATCCGCATCCCCGACAATCCGATCACGCTGGCGCTGACCGAGGCTGCCGGCAGTCCGCTGCTGTCGACCTCGGTGGCTGTCGACAGTGATATATATAATAATGTAGACCCTGAGGCTATCGCTGTGGCTTATAACAATATGGCCGACCTTATAATAGACGGGGGCGAGAGCATCGCCGAAGGCTCGACCGTTGTCAATCTGCTCGACTCAGCCTCGCCCGAGATTATCAGAGAGGGTAAAGGGGTGTTTGAAGATTAAGAGTCTGTTTCATATGAAACAGGCTCTAAGCCTGCGGTGTCTGCGCGTTTTCGTCGAGCATGAGCGTATAGATCTGGCGCGTTTCCTTGGCTGTCAGCTTGTAGTAGCCGCCTATAGTCTCGCCTTTGTTGGCGTGGAGGTGCTCGACGAGGGTGTCGATGTCGGGATTCTCGATGCCGAGACCTTTGAACGTCAGAGGCATGCGCAGGACGGCGCTGAAGAAAGCCCTGAGCGAGGCGACGGCGTCGATGGCGGCCGTGAGGTCGTCGGCAGCCTTGACGCCGAAGACACGTCGGCCGAATCGGGCGACCTTCGAGGGCTTGTGATGAGCCATGAAGGCCATCCAGGCGGGGATGACGACGGCCAGTCCGGCGCCGTGTGTGACGCCGTAGATGGCGCTGATTTCATGTTCCATAAAGTGCGAGACCCAGTCTTCGCGGCGGCCGCAGCCGATGAGACCGTTGTGGGCCAGGGTGCCGGCCCAGCAGATGTTGGCGCGCGCCTGATAGTCGGTAGGGTCGACCAGAGCCTTGGGTGCTTCGTCGATGAGGGCGAGCAGCAGGCCTTCGGCGAGGCGGTCGGAGACGCCGACGTTGCTTGTCGGCGAGAAATAGCGCTCCATGATGTGCGACATCATGTCGACGATGCCGCAGGCTGTCTGATAGGCCGTAAGGGTGAAAGTCAGTTCGGGGTTGATGACGGCGAATCGCGGTTTGAGGATGCTGTCGGTGCGCAGGCTGAGTTTCTGCAGGGTGTCGCTCTTGGTGATGACGGCATTGCCCGAGCCCTCGCTGCCGGCACCAGGTATCGTGAGGACGACGCCGACGGGCAGGGCGTTGGTAATAGTCTGCCGTCCGATGAAGAAGTCCCAGAAGTCGCCGTTGTAACAGGCACCCGCGGCGATGGCCTTGGCCGTGTCGATGACAGAGCCGCCGCCGACGGCGAGCAGGCCGTCGACACCCTTCTCGCGGGCGATGCGTATGCCCTCGTAGACCAGCGTGTCGGTCGGGTTAGGTTCGACGCCGCCGAGCTCGACAAACTCGATGCCGATTGTGCGGAGCGAATTCTCGATGCGTCCGAGCAGGCCGTTGGTCTTGACATAGTGCTTGCCGAAGACAATCATCACCCGTTTGGCGCCGGTCAGAAACGTCAGCATGCCGATTTTTTCCTCGACACCGCGTCCGAATTCATATAGTGTTGGAGAATAGTAGGTGAAATTTTCCATTGAATTATACTTTAGTAACATATTAACCGACAGACGGTCGGTCTTGTTCGCACAGGGTTAAACTTTCGCAAAATTAACAAAAAACTTCGACGCCGGCATAATTTCCGGCAGCCGAAGAGGGCCGTAACAGAATTTTATATGATAATTTGGTCGTTAGTTGAAAGTTTTTTGTTAAATTTGGCGCTACAATCTGATTTGCGTCAGATTGGCGTATAAATAAATATCTAACAACCTTGCAATTATGGAAATGCCTGAAAAGTCTTCGGCCAATCTCCCCGCTGAAGACCAAACTCTCGAAACGGCTCAGAAAACAGAAGCCGCAAATCTTGCCTCAGAATCAGATAACATTGAAACTGTCGGTGATGACGCTGTCGATCCCGAGAGAGCTGCAGAAAATGAAATGACTGAGGC
>CALZQD010000216.1 GCA_945828175.1 uncultured Bacteroidales bacterium
CCGCAAATTTAACAATTCCCTCCAAATCCATGCACCGCTATTTCGGCTTGTGCCGTTTTAGCGCTTCCGTCAAGAATCATGAACTATAAGGTCTCAGCAGTGTCGCCGACCAAAGAGCTGATTACTATCGGACAGATATTGTCGGAGGTTGGAGATTATGCTTGCACGGTATTGGATAAAGAGCATCTTTCGTTTTCAAGGAAATGTGCTAACAGACTTAAGAAGGTTGTCGGCGAACTTGCATCGAGAGGTAGCATCAAATCTCAGGATGACCTTTATGAGATACAGAAAGGCAATGCAGCATCAGCAGACCTCTCTACGATGACTATCGATGAACTTCATAAACTCTATCGCCAGTGGCCAATTCGCCATCAGGAAAGGTTGAATGAAGGTCGGGAGCACATGACATATTACTACGAAGGTCAGATTGTAATAGAATTGCAAAGTCGCAAACCGGCAACGAAAGATGAACGGCTTAAGATAGACTATTGCAATGCCACCTACAGCAATGAGCTTGATAATATGTCTTTCATATTCTCATGCCCTGTAGAAACGGATACTGAAAAGATTTATCCAGACAGAACAAAGGAGTATTCATCGGATGAGCTTGCGGAACTTATAAAGCGTTACAGCCACTATACTGATATAGCCGAACGCGAAATCTTGATAGAGTATGTCGATATTGCTCTGGATATGCTTGGACGCAACGGCTGCAACCACGAATCGCACAGGCTACGAACTGAAGTTGCAGACCTCAGACAGAGGGATGTAATCAGAGTCCCGGAGTGGATAGCCCCAAGTTAAATCAACTGAATTCAGTATTCAGTTAACTGTCTTAGTGTTTGAGTCCCACAAAGATGCGTAACCAAATTCAGACATTGTTGGATCTCTCATCAGTCAATTTTGAAAAGGTAGATGAAGTAAACCGATTCGCCGGCAATCTGATAAATCTCGGAAATACACTTGGCGCGATAAATGGTTCAACGCGACTTCAGACAAAAGAAGCCATAGCTATATATCAGGCAGCGAAAGGATGGGTGAACACGGTTAAGAATCGTTTACTCTCAATGCCCTCGTCGGATGCTGTGCGCGTAATCGGCACTTATGAAATAATGTACCGTATTGCGAACTGGACTTCTGCAAAGCCGATTGAGATTGATAATGTTAAGTTGGCGGCCTTTGACGCGATGATACAAGGTGATAAAAATGTTGATGAATACATAATGTTCCGTCTTATCCGCAAAGCTATTCGCCAAAGAGAAAAAGCCTTCCTCGATAAACCACTTAAGTGGAGCTGTCTCAAAGAAGAACAATGGCATAAAGAGGCTAAGACAGGCTTCGACCGGATGAAACTCTCAGACTACGACATCCTCAATCGAGCCACAATACTACTCGAATCTGACTTATACGCATTTGAAGGGCGTCGGCAACAGGATTTTAAGCATCAGCTTTTCAACAGCACCCGCCACTACCTCGACGATTACGACGCCACAGACTCAAAAACTCAACTTGCCGCCGAGCAATATCTCTACGTCTCCGCTAAATTCCTCACTGCAGAAGAGTTTGACAAATACCATAGTCAAGTTTTGAAACTGAAAATAGAACCAGTCGCTTAACTATTCAAAACCGAATCCAAATTCAATGGAAAAGAAATATAATGTAGCTGTTGCCGGCACAGGATACGTTGGCCTGTCAATAGCAACCTTGCTGTCGCAGCACAACCATGTGACGGCGGTCGACGTCATCCCCGAAAAGGTTGAGATGATTAACCGCCGCGTCTCGCCAATTCAGGATGAGTACATCGAGACGTATCTCGCGGAAAAGCCTCTCGACCTTACTGCGACACTTGACGGTGCATCGGCTTACAAAGATGCCGATTTTGTAGTAATCGCCGCTCCGACCAACTACGACCCTGTAAAGAATTTCTTCGATACTCACTGCATTGAGGATGTCATTGACCTTGTACTCAGTGTGAATCCCGATGCTGTGATGGTAATCAAGTCCACTATACCTGTCGGGTATTGTCGAAGTCTTTATGTGAAATATGCAGCCAAAGGCGTCAAGCAATTCAATCTGCTCTTCTTCCCCGAGTTCCTGCGCGAAAGCAAGGCGCTCTACGATAATCTCTATCCCTCGCGCATTATCGCCGGTCTGCCCAAAATCATTGATCGTCCTGAGTTTGCTGAAGAGAACGCAGCAATTTTAGCGGTTACTGATATTGAAATGCTTGACAAGGCCGCGCATACTTTCGCTCATCTGCTGTATCAGGGAGCAATTAAAGAAGACATTCCGACGCTTTACATGGGCATGAAGGAGGCTGAAGCCGTAAAGCTTTTTGCCAATACCTACCTCGCCCTCCGCGTAAGCTACTTCAACGAACTTGATACATACGCTGAAGTCAAAGGTCTCGACAGCCGCGCCATAATCGAAGGTATCGGCCTTGACCCCCGTATTGGTAATCACTATAACAATCCGTCCTTTGGTTACGGAGGCTACTGTCTTCCTAAAGACACAAAGCAACTACTTGCCAACTATGCCGATGTACCTCAGAACATGATGAGCGCCATTGTCGAAAGCAATCGCACTCGCAAAGACTTCATCGCAGACCAAGTTCTTAAAATGGCAGGATGGTATGACGAAAACAGTCGCTATGACCGTCAGCGCGAAGGCGAGTGTGTCATCGGAGTTTATCGACTTACCATGAAATCTAACAGCGATAACTTCCGTCAGTCATCTATTCAGGGCGTCATGAAGCGTATAAAGGCAAAGGGAGCCAAAGTGATTATCTATGAGCCAACTCTTGAAGATGGCACAACATTCTTCGGAAGTGTTGTCGTAAACAATATTGATGAGTTCAAAGCGAAATCAGATGCTATAATCGCCAATCGTTACGATGCCGTACTGGAAGACGTTGTGAAAAAAGTTTATACACGCGACATATTCAAAAGAGATTAAATTCATGAAAAATCCAGACGTTTACCTTACTTTTGGAAATGATGTGTTTAATGAAACACATAAAAATGAGATTGAACTCAGTAGAGGAATTTACCTCGCCTACTCTGGCAAATATAAGGATGGAGTCGTCAATTTAAAAAAGTTATTGTATATAGGGAAAGCCGATAAACAGACTTTTATAGAACGTATTTCCGATCACATTAGAAACGAATATCCATTGTGGATGAATGAATGTGATTCTGATGAGGATATCTACTTCCGAGTGGCGAAGCTTGAACATGATATTTCCGATGTGGAATATGCAATGATATTTACTCATAAGCCGCCATGTAATACTGAGGGTATTGACAAGTATTTAGGTAATCGACCAGCTCCAAATGTTGATTATGATATAGCACTTAAACCTGTCAACGGTCAATTGATTGACGCATTAGATATCGATCAAAAGATTAATAAAAGATGAGAGTATTGATTTCGGGCGCAGCTGGCTTCATCGGAGCCAACCTCGTGATGCAGCTTCTCAAAAGAGAAAAAGCTGTAGATATATTGGGAATTGATAGCCTTAATGACTATTACGACCCTGCGATTAAGGATTTTCGCCTCGTTGAAATTGAAAAGATTGCAGCCGAACATTCTGACAGCAAATGGACATTTGTTAAAGGAAATATCGCAGAAAAAGCACTTATAGACAGTCTTTTCAAGGAATTTCAGCCGGATATAGTCGTTAATCTCGCTGCTCAGGCAGGGGTACGCTATTCAATTACAAATCCTGACGCATACATCGAATCCAATCTCATTGGTTTCTACAATATTCTTGAAGCTTGCCGTCATTCATATGACAATGGAACCGACGGCGTTAAACATCTAGTCTACGCCTCAAGTTCTTCGGTTTATGGGTCAAATAAAAAAGTGCCCTATTCAACTGATGATAAAGTCGACAATCCTGTATCACTTTATGCAGCAACGAAGAAAAGCAACTAGTTAATGGCGCACGCCTACTCGAAACTCTAC
>CALZQD010000217.1 GCA_945828175.1 uncultured Bacteroidales bacterium
ATTAAACCATGACCCGTCTGACGAGTCTAATGATTAAATTACAAATTTTTAAGCCTACAATCGAAACAATAACGACAACAATTAATAAATTCTCTCTGATGACAACGCTGACTACATCAATCAAGACCCTGCTTCCGGCCATATTTCTGACAGCGGCCTTCACCGGCGTCGCCCAAGGATATTATGACGACGATATCTACTATAATCCCAAAGAGGAGAAAGTCGTGAAGCAACAGAAGAAACAGCAGAAACCTGTAAGTTACTACCACCTCGACAGCAAGCGCGGCGGCGGTGACTACCAGCCTGCCGACTATTACGCGCCGACCGACAATCCGCTTGTGATCGATGTCGACGAGTATAACCGCCGCGGGCAGTTTCTTGTGCCTGACAGCGTAGTCGCAGACAGCTCTAAAGTAAACGAATTTGAATATACACGCCGCATCGAGCAGTTCCATAACCCGAACATCATCACGGGCTCTGACGACAGCGACCTGCAGGAATACTACTACACCGCCCGGCAGCAGCCGGTCGACATAAACGTCTATGTCATCGACAATCCCTGGTCGTGGCGCTACAGCAATCCGTGGTACTGGAACGGCTGGGGCCCCTCGTGGAGCCTTAGCTGGAACTGGGGCTGGAATTCATGGTATTGGAATCCTTACTACTCATGGTCATGGGGATGGGGTCCCGCGTGGGGTCCGGCATGGAGCTGGGGCCCGTCGTGGGGCTATCCCGGATGGGGCGGCTGCTGGCACCCCGGCCACGGTCCCGTATGGGGCGGCGGTCATGCATGGCGTCCGAGTGCGCCCGGTGCATCGCGTCCCCACCGTCCGTCTAACGGCTCGATGGCAACACACCGTCCCGGTGGCAGCTACGCACCCGGATCGGCCGGCTCAATCAACCGTCCCGGCAACATGGGACGCGGACGCCAGCCCGGATACTCAGGCTATCGCCCCGGCAACTCATCTCGCCCCGGCGCTTATTCGCCCAACAACAGCGGCTCTAACCACAACGGCGCCTCTAACGGCTCGATTGACCTCAACCGCGGACGCAACAACCGCGGCTCTTACAATCAGGGCTCTAACCGCAACAACTCACGCTCGTCATACAACCAGCAGAGCCGCGGCTCGAGCTGGCGCCAGAGCAGCGGAGGCGGCGGCACCCACCGCAGCGGCGGCATGTCGGGCTCTCACGGCGGTGGCGGCAGCCATGGCGGAGGCGGACGCGGACGCCGTTAATCACGCCCGCAGCCATGCGGCACACATAATTATATAAAACAGTTTCAATTATTTAGGCATTATGAAAAAGATTATATTAGCATCCATGATAGCGTCGCTCCCTGCTATGGCCATGGCACAGAGCACGGTCGACGCATACGCCATATCGCAGAACGAGATGCGAGGCACGGCCCGCTTCATGTCGATGGGCGGCGCATTCACCGCCCTCGGCGGCGACCTGTCAGTCCTCGGCCAGAACCCCGCCGGCATAGGCGTCTACCGCAGCAGCGAGTTTGGCGCCACGCTTGACATCAACATGCGCGGCTACAAGACATCGACACCCCAGGGCACGTCGAAAGACAACCAGACCAAGGCCTTCTGCAACAACTTCGGCTACGTCGGCTCGGCCCTGCTCGACGGCGCGCTCAAGTCGTTCAACTGGGGCGCTTCTTACGGCCGCCGCGCGTCGTTCGACCGCATCATCAACGGCGCCAATATGCCGACCAACACGTCGATGACCAACTATATCGCCGGCTTCAGCAACGGCTACTCGCCCGAGACGCTCGGTTTTGCAAGCGGCTACAACCCCTATCAGGACTCTGACGCCGACAAGTTCAGCATCCTTGCCTACAACAGCTATATGATCAACCCGCTGCCCGGTGGCGAGAACAGATACGCCGGTCTGTTTCAGGACGGCACCACGGCCGACGCCATGTATACGATTAGAGAGCGCGGCTACGTCGACGAATATAACTTCGACCTCGGCGGCAACGTCAACGACGTCGTCTACTGGGGCATCGGCTTCGGCATCACTGACCTGAGCTACTGGAAAGATTCATACTACAGCGAGAGCCTTGAGAATGCCTACATCCCCAGCGTCGCCGGCATGGCAACGGGCAATGCGGGCTTCGACCTCTACAACACCCAGTATATCAGCGGCAGCGGCTGGAACTTCAAGGCCGGCGTCATCGTCCGCCCAATCCCCGAATTGCGTCTCGGCTTCGCAATCCACACTCCGACATGGTATAAGCTGACCCAGCGCTATCAGGGTACGGTCGACTATTACAGCTACTATAATCCGAATATCGCCGAGAGCGACCGCAACCCCATCACCAACGGCGACAAGCCCGAATATACCGATGAGTTTGTCTTCGACTCGCGCATCACTACCCCCTGGCGCTTCATGATCGGCGCGGCCACCGTCATCGGCAACCAGGCCATCGTCAGCGTCGACTATGAGCGCGTTGCCTTCAACGACATGAGAGTCAAATATAACGATGGCGGCTACTACGGCGACTTCGTCAACGACAACGGCGTCGAGAACAACATCAAAGACTGCTTCCAGGGCTCGAACATCGTCCGCCTCGGCCTCGAATACCGCATAACCCCGCAGTTCAGCGTCCGCGCCGGCTACAACATCGAAGCCACCAATGTCAAGAACAACGCCACCAACGGCACTACCGAGATACTGACCGGCGGCACCGACCCCAGCTATACGCTCGACAAGACGACGCAGTATATCAGCTTCGGTCTCGGCTACCGCTATCAGGCCTTCTACGTCGATGCGGCCTATGTCTACAAAAACCGCAAGAGCACATTCCACGCCTACCCCGACGTCAACGGCTATGCCGCTCCGACAGCCGACGTCACCGACAGCAACAGCTCGATTGTCATTTCGGCCGGATTTAAATTCTGAGCACTGAAAAATTTTTACTAACTTTATAGCCGTGAAACGAGAGGCCGAAAAGCCGCGTTTCACGGTTTTTCTATGGACAGCAAACAGTTTGACACAGACAACCCCGAGTTTCAGAACGTCATGCGGCTCATCGACACGACGAACCGCTCTGTGTTCATGACCGGCAAAGCAGGCACGGGCAAATCGACCTTCCTGAAACACATCACCGACAACACGTCGAAAAAGCATATCGTGCTGGCGCCCACAGGCATCGCCGCCGTCAACGTCGGCGGCCAAACGCTGCATTCATTCTTCAGAATACCCTTCAAGCCGCTGATGCCCGACGACCCCGACCTGTCGGAGAAAGTGCTGAAGAAGCGCCTCAAATATTCGTCTGAGAAAGTCAAACTCATCAAAGACCTCGAACTCATCGTCATCGACGAGATTTCGATGGTCCGCGCCGACATCATCGACTTCATCGACAAGATTCTGCGCCTCTACTCGGGCAACCGGCGCGAGCCCTTCGGCGGCAAACAGCTGCTGCTCGTCGGCGACATCTTCCAGCTCGAGCCGGTCGTCACGGGCGACATGCGCGACATACTCCGTCGCGTCTATCCGGCCTGCTACTTCTTCAACGCCCGTGTCTTCAACGACTTCTCGCCCATATCAATAGAGCTGAAAAAAGTCTACCGCCAGAACGACGCCGACTTCGTCGCCCTGCTCGACCGCGTGCGTAGCGGCCACCCCACCCCGGCCGACATGGCGCTCATCAACAGCCGCGTCAGCGCCGCAGCCAACAATGCCGGCGACGACGGCCGCATGAAAATGACTATCGCCACACGCCGCGAGATGGTCGACCACATCAACGAAAGCCGCCTCGCCGCACTCAAGACGCCCGAGCGAGTCTATCACGGCGTCATCAAGGGCGACTTCCCGACGAACGCCGTGCCGACCGACATCGAGCTGACTCTCAAGGAAGGAGCTCAGGTCGTCCTGTCTCTTATACACATCTCCGAGCCCACGAGACGTAGAGGAATCTCG
>CALZQD010000218.1 GCA_945828175.1 uncultured Bacteroidales bacterium
GTCAGGCTAAGAACGCGCTCGGCTCGGCATTCCGCAACGCCGGCAAGGACAACACCGACAACAAAGGCAAAAAACCGGGCGACTCAGGCCGCCCCGACGGCAAGAACTCATCGGTCAACGGCCGCGGCACAGGCCGCGTCGGCGGCGGATGGGCCATGCCCTCATACAAGAGCGTGCCCAGCACCGTCACCGGCTCAGTCGTGATGATGGTCAAGATCGACCGCAACGGCCGCGTCAAGTCGGTCACCTTCCAGGGTGGCGATGCCCCGGCGGCGACGAGCCCCGAAGTCCGCGCCGCCTGCGAGCGCGAAGTCCGCTCGAGGGTCTTCACCCGTTCTGACGACAACGCCCCCGAGGAGTCTACGGCCTACATCACCTACCGCTTCCGTTAATAGTCACACACTCAAGCTTTACGGCCATGAAAACTGTCGAAATAACATCGCTCGGCCATCCCGGCGTCGAGGTCTACGCATCGCTCACCGAAGCACAGCTGCGCAGCCGGCTCGACCCCTCGCAGGCCGTTTTCATTGCCGAGAGTCCCAAAGTCATCAAAGTCGCGCTCGAAGCAGGTTATCAGCCGATTAGCATGCTCTGCGAGGCGCGTCATATCACGGGCGACGCCGCCGAAGTCATCGCCATGGCCGGCGACATCACCGTCTACACCGGCCCGCGCGAACTGCTCGAATCGCTCACCGGCTACCGTCTTACCCGCGGCGTGCTCTGCGCCATGCGCCGTCCCGAGCCGCCTTCGGCCGAGGATGTCTGCCGCGGCGCCCGCCGCCTCGTCGTCATCGACAGCGTCACCGACACAACCAACATCGGCGCTATCTTCCGCTCGGCGGCCGCGCTCGGCATCGACGGCGTGCTGCTGACCCGCACATCCTGCGACCCGCTCAACCGCCGTTCGGTGCGCGTCTCGATGGGCTCGGTCTTCCTCGTCCCCTGGACTTGGATTGACGACCCTGTTGCCGACCTGCGCCGCCTCGGCATCACTACTGCCGCCATGGCGCTCACCGACGATTCGGTCAGCCTCGACGACCCCGCGCTCGCTGCCGAAGAGCGCCTCGCCGTCATCATGGGCACCGAGGGCGACGGCCTCGCCCGCAGTGTCATCTCAGGCGCCGACTATACGGTTAAGATACCGATGTCTCACGGCGTCGACTCGCTCAACGTCGCCGCAGCCGCGGCGGTGGCTTTCTGGCAATTAAGACTTAGATAGCCATGGAACGGCTGATGCAATATGTCTGGCAGCACAAGCTCTGGCCCGCCGAAGAGATGAAGACCGTCGACGGCCGTCAGGTGCGCGTCATCGACCAGGGATTGCTCAACACCGGCGCCGGTCCCGATTTCTTCAACGCCAAAGTGATGATCGACCGCCAGCTATGGAGCGGCAACGTCGAGATTCATGTCAAGGCCTCTGACTGGTTCCGCCACGGGCACGACAAAGACAGCGCCTACGACTCGGTTGTGCTCCATGTCGGCGGCATCCGCGACGCCGTGATTCTTCGTCCGGACGGGCACCGCATACGCCAGATGGTGATGGACTGTACTCCCGATTTGAGCCGCCGCTATCGCGAGATGGTCGAGGGTTGCCGCGATTTCCCGCCCTGCCGCAAGGAGATACCCAATCTGCCGTCGATCTATATCCACGACTGGATCGACAACCTCGCCTACGAGCGCATCAACGCCAAGGTCGAGCGCATAAACCGCCTCGTCGCCGCGCACGACGGCAGCTGGATTGATGCCGTCTACATTACACTTGCCCGCGCCCTCGGTTTCGGCACCAACAGCGAGGCTTTCGAGCGTCTTGCGCAGTCGACGCCCCTGAAAATGCTGCTCAAACACCGCGACTCGCTCGAGACCATCGAGGGCACGCTTTTCGGCCAGGCCGGATTCCTCGACAATCCGCCCGAGCGCGCGGGCTATGTCGAGCGCATGATTCAGGAATATTCTTTCATGGCCTCGAAATTCGGTCTCGCCCGGCCCTTAGCTCTCAACTGGCGCATGAGCGGACGTCCCGCCAACTTCCCCCACCGTCGCATCTCTACTCTCGCTCATATGATCAACGCCGGCTTCGTCATCGGCAGCCGCATCTTCGAGGTCAGAAACGAAGCCGACGCACGCAGTCTCTTCGATATCAGCCTTACGGGCTTCTGGTCGCGGCGCTATACCTTCATGGCCGAAGCCTCACCTACGGTCAAGGCTCTCAGCGACGCCTCCGTGTCGATTCTCATCATCAACGTCGTCGCGCCCATGCTCTATGCCTACGGCCTTGCATACAACGACCCCGACCGCTGTCAGACCGCCCTTGAGCTCCTTCAGGGCCTGGCGCCCGAGCGCAATAATATCGTCAGCCGGTTTACCGACGCCGGCATCCCCTGCAACGACGCTTTCACGTCACAGGCCCTCATCGAGCTCTGCCGCAGCTATTGCGAGCAGCGCAAATGCCTCTACTGCCGTATCGGTCACCGCCTCCTCTCCGCCAAAGTCAAAAGATGAAGGTCTACTTCTCCTTTGACGTTTTTTGTCTATTATTATACAGCCACTTTCATGAATTTTGACTAATTTTGCGGCGATATAGACCAATCAAGTCGGATACATGAAAAAAGCCCTTCTCAGAGCCGTCGTTACATACTGCGTGTTTTTGGTGATTTTCATTATCGAAAAGCCCATTTTTATGGCCGTCTACAGCAGCCTCTACGGCGACGCATCCTTCTCCGACTATATCGACGTCATCTCCCACGGGCTTGCAATCGACCTTTCAATTGCCTCATATCTCACCGTCATTCCCTGCCTCCTCATCATCTCGATGTTAGTAGTGAGGTCGAAGGTAAACGACATAATCTCACGCATTTACTTAGGCCTCGTGGCCTTTGTCCTCGCCGCCGTCTTCATCGCCGACACGGTGCTCTACGGCTACTGGGGCTTCAAACTCGACGTCACTCCGATATTCTACTTCATGTCGTCGCCGGCGTCGGCCATGGCGAGCGCTACAGCCGGCCAGATGCTCGGCGGCTTCGTTGCTCTGATTGCCCTCGCGGCAGTCTTTTACTTCATCTTCGCTTACACCTCGATGCGCGTCGATGTCGAGCTGCTGCCCCGCGGACGCCGCCGCAACCGCGCCGTCGCCGTGATGGCTGTGCTCACCGCCCTGCTGTTTATCCCTATCCGCGGCGGCGTCACCGTTTCGACGATGAACATCAGTCGCGCCTATTTCAGTGACAATCAGTGTCTTAATCATGCCGCCGTCAATCCGGCCTTCAGTTTGCTCTACTCGGCGACACATCAGAGCGACTTCGCCTCGCAGTACCGCTACGTCGACGCCGCCGAGGCCGACAGCGTCTTCCGCTCAATGGTTTATACCGCTGTCGCACAGCCTGATACCATTACCCTGACGACCGACCGTCCCGACATATGGATTATAATCGCCGAGAGCTTCTCGTCGCACCTTATGCCCTCGCTCGGTGGCGAACCTGTAGCCATGCGCCTCGACTCGATTGCCGCCAACGGCATGCTCTTCACCGACTTCTATGCCTCGAGCTTCCGCACCGATCGCGCTCTGCCGGCAATTCTCAGCGGCTTCCCCGGACAGCCCAACACGAGCGTGATGAAATATGTCCGCAAAGCCGAGAAGCTGCCCTCGATGCCGCGCCGTCTGCGCGACGCCGGCTATAACACTGCCTACTACTACGGCGGCGACATCAACTTCACCAACATGCTGGCCTATGTCGTCAGCTCGGGCTTCGGCCATATAGTCTGCGATAAAGACTTCCCGCTCGCCGAACGCACCGGCAAATGGGGCGCGCACGACCATGTCGTCTTTGCCCGCGCTCTCGATGAGCTGCGCGCCGACACCACGACGACCCCGCGCCTGCGCGTCATCCAGACCCTGTCTCTTATACACATCTCCGAGCCCACGAGACGTAGAGGAAT
>CALZQD010000219.1 GCA_945828175.1 uncultured Bacteroidales bacterium
CTGCTCAATGACTGCCCGCCTCTGCTTTAACATTTATTATGAAACAGGCTCTAAAAACCGTTAATCGTGCGGAATATTGGTTTTTTTTAAATACCTTTGCCGATGAATAATTCTATCACAATAATGAAGCGCAAATTAGTCTCAACTATCATACTCATGGCGGCTCTGCTGCTGCCGCTGTCATCAAATGCCCAGTTCCGGCGTTCGGTTGTCGCCGGTGTCAATATTAACGACCTCGTCTTCAAGCAGGACCTCGTTGGCGTGTCGTCGATGGTCGGCGCGCAGGCCGGTGTCGAGGGTGAGCTGATGTTCCCGGGCATCGGTTTCGGCCTGAGCTTCGGCCTGATGTATAACCAGCTCGGCGGCCAGGTTAATCTCGGCGAGAAAAAGATTTGGGCTTCTGAAGGTTATGGTAATGAGAAACTTTATCTTCACAACATCACGATTCCCCTGCATCTGCGCTTCAAGTGGACGCGCCTCAACGGGTTCGAGGATACGCTCGCACCTTTGATTTTCGGCGGTCCCGAGTTTTCGATTCTCGCAGGCCACAGCAAGTGCGACGCCATCAAATGGGCAGGCGGCGACCTCGGCCTCACAGCCGGTATTGGTGCCGAGATTTTCAAAAAATGGCAGGTCACCGCGTCATATACATGGGGTATGACCTATTCGCTCAAGACCAAACTCCTCGACGACTACAGCGCCCGCCAGCGCCACTGGGCCGTCCGCGTCGCCTATTTCTTCTGATTTTTATAATAATTCATCCCAGGCGGGGATGGTGGGCATGAAGCGGTATTCGGCGGATTCGGGGAGGAAGCGGCAGCAATAATGGCTGATGCCGTTGCTGACGATGAGCCACGGGGCGCGGATGACGGAATTGTAGCGCGCTATCTGATCGAAGGTTTTCTGACTTATGACGATGTCGGGCGCTTTGTATTCGATGACGACAAGCGGCCGCAGCTCGCGCGTGTAGACGATGGTGTCGCAACGTCGCGCCGTGCCGTTGAGACGCAGGCTCACCTCGTTGGCCATGAGCGACTGATGATAGCCCTTGACCGTGATGAGGTAATTGACGAAATGCTGTCGGACGTATTCCTCCGGCGTCAGGGCGACAGTCTTGCCGGGCAGCCGGTCGTATACCTTGACGCTGCCGTGGGCCTCGCGCGTGATTTTTATGTCAAAGTCGGTGAAATTGAGCTTCATGCTGCTTCGTATGCGAAAAATTTTTGTAAATTTACGACATAATATCGACAGACAGACATCACACGACCGGAAATATTTATGGCAGCACAGGCAGTGACATTCGACTCTCTCAAGCGACAGCTTGCCGCAAGGCAATATGCGCCCGTATATCTTCTTCACGGTGAGGAGGGTTACTATATCGATGCGCTCGTCAAGGAGTTTGAAGAAATACTGCCCGAAGAAGACCGCGAGTTTAACCGCTATGTGCTCTACGCGCCGCAGACCGAGCCCGGCGCCGTGATGGACATCTGCAGCCGCCTGCCGATGATGTCAGACTATCAGGTCGTCATTCTAAAAGAGGCTCAGGCTATACGTTCAGACCAGCTCAACGCCCTGCACCGCTACGCCGAAAACCCGTCGCGTTCGACTATCTTCGTCATCTGCTGCCGCGGCGCTGTCGCCAAGGCCAAAGACCTCATTGCCGCCGTCAAAGCCAACGGCGTTGTCTTCGAGTCGAAGAAAATCAGTGACTACAACGCACTGTCGGTCATCTCGTCGTTTATCGAGGCTAAGGGGCTCAAATGGCAGCCCAAGGCGCTCGAGATGCTGCGCGACTATGTCGGCACCGACCTCAGCCGCCTCTATAACGAGATCGACAAGCTGACGACGGCCCTCGGCCGGGGCGCGACCGTGACGCCCGAGGACGTCGAGGCACATATCGGCATGAGCAAGGACTATAACAACTTCGAGCTCGTCGACGCGCTCGCCGTCAAAGACGCCCTCAAGGTGTTCAGAATAGCCGAATACTTCAAGGCCAATCCCAAGAACAATCCGCTCGTAGTGACTTCGGCGGCCATATTCTCGTTTTTCGCCGACCTGCTGCTTGCATTCTATACGCCCGACCGCAACAACGACCAGGCGCTGATGAGCGAGCTGAAGCTGCGCAGCCCCTTCCAGCTCAAACGCTTCCGCGCGGCCATGCAGCGATACAACGCCTTCCAGGTTATCGAAATCATCGCGGCGATACGCACCTTCGACGCCATGAGCAAAGGCGTCGGCTCGCGTCAGGGCGACCAGGTCCTCTTCCACGACCTGCTCTATCACATACTCACCGCCCCAGGCAATATAAAATTCTGAAAATCCGGGCCGATACTCTGCCGATGAGTTGAACCGCTGCGGGGCGTCGGGTGTTTTATATGATACATGAAGGATAGTCTTTATCGTATTAGAGCCTGTTTCATAATAAATATTAAAACAAAACTCGCCTCAAACTATGCAACCTCTGATTTGACATTTATTATGAAACAGGCTCTAAAAACGCGGCGCGCCGCCTTCAGTCGATGAGGGCGGCGCGTCTGTGTGATTATATCTTTGCCTAAGCTCAGGCGAGTATGCCGTGGGCTTTGAATACTTTCTGGATTTTTTCGAGGGCGGTTGTCACCTGGTCCATTGTGTGTGTGGCCATGAGGCTGAAACGGATGAGGGTGTCCTGCGGGGCTACGGCCGGCGAAACGACGGGGTTGACGAAGATGCCTTCTTTGAGCAGGTCGCTCGTGATGGCGAATGTCTTGAAGTTGTCGCGGATGTAGAGCGGGATGATGGGCGTAGAGGTGTTGCCGATTTCGAAGCCCATCGAGCGGAAGCCTTCGAGAGCATAGTTGGTGAGCTTCCAGAGGTTTTCCTGACGCTCGGGCTCCTCGATCATGATGTCGATGGCCTTGAGGGCTGCGGCGGTCGATGCCGGCGTGATGCTGGCGGTGAAGATATATGAGCGCGAGTGGTGGCGCAGGAAGTTGGTGATCTCTTTATCTGTTGCGATGAAGCCGCCGAGCGACGAGAACGATTTCGAGAAGGTGCCCATCACGAGGTCGACGTCGTCGGTGCAGCCGAAGTGGTTGCAGATGCCGCGGCCGCCGTTGCCGAACACGCCGATAGAGTGGGCTTCGTCGACCATGACCGAGGCGTTGTATTTCTTGGCGAGTCTGACGATTTCGGGAACGTTTGCAACGTCGCCTTCCATCGAGAAGACACCGTCGGTGACGATGAGTTTGACCTTGTCGGGCTCGCAGCGCTGGAGCTGTTTCTCGAGCGAGGCCATGTCGTTGTGTTTGTATTTAAGCGACTGCGAGAACGACAGACGGCGGCCTTCGATGATCGAGGCGTGGTCTTGCTCGTCCCAGAGGATGTAGTCTTCGCGGCCGGTGAGGCAAGAGACGACGCCGAGGTTGACGCCGAAGCCGGTCGAGTAGATCATCACGTCTTCCTTGCCGATATATTCGGCGATGCGTGCTTCGAGTTTCTTGTGGAGGTCGAGTGTGCCGTTGAGGAAGGGCGAACCGGCGCAGCCTGTGCCGTATTTGCGGATTGCCTCGATGGCGGCTTCCTTGATGCGGGGGTCGTTGACCAGACCGGTGTAGCAGTTAGAGCCGAACATCAACACTTTCTTGCCGTCGATGATAACTTCGGGATCCTGCTCTGATGAAATTGCTCTGAAATAGGGATAAATGCCGGCGGCCTTTGCTTCCTGGGGGGCGGTATACTTTGATAATTTAGCTTGTAATAGCTTCATAGTTTATTTCGATGATTGGTATATTATATAAACTATTATGTCCTTTGTGTAAAGTTTGTATCTCAAGCTGCAAAGGTAGCAAAAAAATCTCTTTTTATGGCTTTTTTGTTTCGTTTTTTAGTCGCCGATTGGAAAAATTTGGCAAAAACAACAGCGTGGCGCGGCATGTACCGACAT
>CALZQD010000220.1 GCA_945828175.1 uncultured Bacteroidales bacterium
ACCTACCGCGGACTCCCCGTGTGGTATACAACCGACCCCAAATCAGGCCGTTTCCGCCGTGCCGTCGACCGCAACACCCTCCCTTCGTGGGACCCCTGCCTATTCCTCGACGATGACGGCAAACTATATCTTTACTACGGCTCGAGCAACGAGTATCCACTCAAGGCCGTTCAGCTCAGCCGCGACACCTTCATGCCTATCAGCAAAATCCACGACGTACTGATGCTCCACCCCGAAGAGCACGGCTGGGAACGATTCGGCATGAACAACGACGATGAGGTTACCCTCAGACCTTTTACCGAAGGCGCCTACATGACCAAACACGACGGTCGCTACTACCTCCAGTACGGTGCCCCCGGAACCGAATTCAAAATCTATGCCGACGGCGTCTACGTCTCAGACAACCCTCTCGGCCCCTTCACATATCAGAAACATAACCCGATGAGCTACAAGCCCGGCGGCTTCGTCCGGGGCAGCGGCCACGGCGGCACTTTCGTCGACAACAAAGGCCACTACTGGCACGTCTCGACCTGTATGCTCTCGCTCAAATATAAGTTTGAGCGCCGCATCGGCCTCTATCCCGCCGCGTTCGACAAAGACGGCGTTATGTATAGCTCGGCAGCCTTCGGCGACTATCCCAACCGCAACGCCGACTACGACATCGCCGACCCCGACGACCGCTTCACCGGCTGGATGCTCCTCTCTTACGGCAAACCCGTCGCAGTCTCGTCGACCGTCGACGGCATGGACGCCGCCGTCATCAGCGACGAGAATATGCGCACCTACTGGGCCGCGCGCTCGGCCGACCCCGGCGAGTGGGCCATGATCGACCTCGGCCCCGGACGCACCGTCAGAGCCATACAGCTCAACTACTATGAATATCTCAGCGATCAGACCGACCGCGCTGACGACATGTACTTCCAGTATCGCATCTACGCCTCAGACAACAGCAAAGACTGGACCCTCGTCGTCGACAAGAGCGACAACGACCGCGACTGTCCCCACGACTACGTCGAGCTCCTCGAGCCCCTGACGACCCGCTATCTCAAGCTTGAGAACATCCATACTGCCAGCGGCAACTTCTGCCTCAGCGACATCCGCGTCTTCGGCTCGGCCGAGGGCGACGCTCCCCGGGCCGTCAAAGCCTTCAAGGTCGTCCGCGACAGGAAAGACCCGCGCAACGCCATGATTTCGTGGCAACCTTCAGAGGGCGCTTACGGTTATAACATCTACTACGGCATCGCTCCCGACAAGCTCTACAACGCCATCACCGTCAACGGCGACACAGTCTACGACATGCGCGGCCTCGACCTCGGCACCGACTATTACTTTGCCATCGAGGCTCTTGGCGAAACCGGCCGCTCGCCCCTCTCTAAAACGATAAGACAATAACCAACGATAATACCTGCATATGAAACTCAAGCGAATTCTTACCTGTGGCCTCGTCGCATCAGCCGTCGCACTGCTCTCGTCGTGCGGCTCTGACGGTAACGACCACAAGGAAAACACCCCTCCGAGCGAAGAGACGGCTGATTTCCCCTTCGCCTCCGACGAGGCCTTCCTCGACTATCTTCAGAAAACCCACATGAACTATATGTGGGAAGGCGCCGAGCCCAACTCGGGCCTCGCTCCCGAGCGCATCCATCTCGATGGCGAATATCCCCAGAACGACCGCGACGTCGTCACCACAGGCGGCAGCGGCTTCGGCATCGCCGGCCTCATCTCGGCCATAGACCGCGGCTTCATCTCCCGTCAGGAGGGCGTAGAGCGCCTCGAGAAAATCGTCGACTTCCTCGGCAAGGCCGACCGCTTCCACGGCGTATGGCCTCACTGGTTGAGCGGCCCGACGGGCAAAGTCGTCCCCTTCGGTCAGAAAGACAACGGCGGCGACCTCGTCGAGAGCTCCTTCCTCATGTCGGGCCTCATCATCGCCCGCGAATACTTCAAGAACGGCAACGAACAGGAGAAAGCCCTCGCCGCCAACATCGACAAACTCTGGCGCGAGATGGAGTTCGACTGGTATCAGCGCGACGGTCAGGACGTGCTCTACTGGCACTGGTCGCCCGAATATGCCTGGGAGATGAACTTCCCCCTCGAAGGCTATAACGAATGTCTCATCACTTACATCCTCGGCGCTTCGTCGCCCACACATCCCATACCCGCATCGGCCTACCACAAAGGCTGGGCGCGCTCGGGCGGCATCGTCAGCGACAAGAAATTCATGGGTCTGCCCCTCGTGCTCAAATACAACGGATGCGAGTCGACCGGCGGTCCGCTCTTCTGGTCTCACTACTCTTATATCGGCCTCGACCCCCGCGGTCTCAAGGACGACTATGCAAACTACTGGGAGCTGACCCGCAACCACGCCATGACCGACTACCTCTACTGCGTCTCTAATCCCAAGGGTTACAAGGGCTACGGCGAAAACTGCTGGGGCCTCACCGCCAGCTACACCCCCAAGGGCTACTGCGCCCACTCGCCCGCCAACGACCTCGGCGTCATAACCCCGACAGCCGCTCTGTCGAGCTTCCCCTACACCCCCGAGGAGTCGATGCGCGCCGCCAAATACTTCTATGGCAAAGGCGAATGGCTCAGAGGCAAATACGGCTTCTATGACGCCTTCTCAGAGACCGACAAGTGGGTCACGCCCCGCTATCTCGCCATCGACCAGCTCACCATCGCCCCGATGATCGAGAACTACCGCAGCGGCCTGCTCTGGCGCCTCTTCATGGGTGCGCCCGAGATTCAGCAGGGCCTCAAGAAGCTCGGCTTCACCTCTACTCAGTATAATTTTTAATGTAAATATATCATGAAACTTATAAAACTTATTATCACCGGCGCCGTGGCTCTTGCCGCTGTCGTGGCTTCGCCCCTTGGCGCCGACGCTAAAAAGAAAGACTTGACTCCCGAAGAGCAGCAGGCCAAGATGGATAAGTTCATCACCGAACTTATGAGCCGCATGACCCTCGAGGAGAAACTCGGCCAGCTCAACCTCCCCGGCGCCGACGACATCGTTACCGGCCAGGCAAAGAGCAGCAACATCGGCTCTATGGTCTCTAAAGGCCAGGTCGGCGGGGTGTTCAACATCAAGGGCGTCGAGAAAATCCGCGACCTCCAGCGCGTCGCCGTCGAGGAGAGCCGCCTCGGCATTCCCCTGATTTTCGGCATGGACGTCGTCCACGGCTACGAGACCGTCTTCCCCATTCCTCTGGCAAACTCTTGCAGCTGGGATATGGAAGCTATCGAGAATTCGGCACGCATCGCCGCCAAGGAGGCTTCGGCCGCAGGCATCGCCTGGACCTACAGCCCCATGGTCGACATCAGCCGCGACCCCCGCTGGGGACGTGTCTCTGAAGGTGGTGGCGAAGACCCCTACTTAGGCGCCGAAATCGCCAAGGCCATGGTCCGAGGCTATCAGGGCAAAGACCTCAAAGATCCCAACACCATGATGGCCTGCGTCAAGCACTTCGCCCTCTACGGTGCTCCCGAGGGCGGCCGCGACTATAACACCGTCGACATGAGCCGCCAGCGCATGTATAACGATTACTTCCCGCCCTACAAGGCCGGTGCCGAAGCCGGTGCGGGCAGCTTCATGACATCGTTCAACACCATCGACTTCGTCCCCGCCACGGGCAACAAATGGCTGCTGACCGACGTCCTCCGCAAACAGTGGGGCTTCAAGGGCTTCGTCGTCACCGACTACACCGCCATCCTTGAGATGATCGACCACGGTATGGGCGACCTCGAGCAGTGCTCGGCCCTCGCTCTCAAAGCCGGTACAGACATGGATATGGTAGCCAACGGCTTCAACGGCACCCTCGCCGAATCGCTCCGTAAAGGCAACGTCACCATGGCCCAGATCGACAAAGCCGTCCGCCTTATCCTTGAGGCCAAATATAAGCTCGGAC
>CALZQD010000221.1 GCA_945828175.1 uncultured Bacteroidales bacterium
CGGCGCCACTATGCGCACTTGCCTTTGGCTCAACATCTCCTTCACGCTCCTGGTCATGACATTTATGAACGTTTTATACTTCAACCTCGAGCATATGGGGCAGCCCGAGGAACTGCTGCCGCTCATCAGGCCATACTATATTATATATCTATGCGGCATGCTGCCGGTGACGATCTTCAACGTCTTCGCCCAGTGGAGCTACGGCATCAAGAACACGAGCCTGCCGATGTGGATTATTCTGGTGACCAACGTCATCAATATCATCGGCAACTACACGCTGATCTACGGCCACTTCGGCGCGCCCGAGCTCGGCCTCACCGGCGCCGGCCTGAGCACCCTGTTGGCGCGCGTCACAGCCACGACGGCAATCATCATAGTCTTCTTCTGCTTCCGCCGCAACGCCCTCTACCGCAAGGGCTACTGCGCCGCGCGCGTCACCCGCCCCGCTCTGTGGCGCATCTGGAAGATGAGCATACCGGTGTCGATGCAGATGACCTTCGAGTCTGGCTCGTTTACCGTCGCGGCGGTCATGTCGGGCTGGCTCGGCACAGTCGCGCTCGCGGCCTTCCAGATTGTCGTCATCACCGGCACCCTCGGCTTCTGCATCTACTACAGCATCGGTTCGGCCGTGGCCATCCTCGTGGCCAACGAGGCCGGCCGCGCCGATAACAGCGCCATGCGCCGCGTAGCCTGGTCGGGATATCATATACTGCTGTGTCTGATGGTGATGTCGTCGCTGATATTCATATTCTTCGGGCGCTCGATCATGCACGCGTTCACCGACGACCCTGTCGTCTTAGGCGTGGCCTTCACGCTCATCTTCCCGCTGGTGCTCTATCAAGTAGCCGACGCGACACAGATAAACTTCGCCAACGCCCTGCGCGGCACGTCGAAAGTGATGCCGATGCTCTGGATTGCCTTCGTGAGCTATGTCGTCATCGGCGTCCCGGCGACCTATCTGCTCGGTTTTCCGGCCGGATTAGGCGTCTACGGCATCATTCTGAGCTTTTCATGCAGCCTCGCCGTTGCCGCGCTGCTGTTTCTTTATTTCTTCCTCAAAACGACTAAGTAATCGTTTTATCGGAGTCGGACGTTTAAGAACATAAGAACAAAAGGGCAAAAGGACAGAAGGTTTTTAATTTGTTACAGCCTACATAATCAACTGGACTGCAAGGGTTAAAGTTCTTGCCCCATATCGTCCGGCGCGGCTGTGGCATGCCACAGCCCTACATTCACCCGGCGCAGGCTCGCGGTGTTGGTCCATACAAAAAATGTGATTTATTTTACCTTAGTACGATTTGGCCAGATTTTGCCTTATAGACTGTCAGATCTGATATGATGTTGCTTTTTCGGCCGCAATTTTAATCATAATTTTGGGTTTATTTTAGGCCGAAAGAGCATATTCTTTACAGTATTTTCATGAAATTTGATTATTTTTGCCTTCGGTATGTATAAAGAAGGAGATAAAACGTCGTCGCCGACGCTCGAAGAGCTGCAGCAGACGGTCGACCGGTGGATAACGACGGTCGGCGTGCGCTATTTCTCGCCCCTGACCAATATGGCCGTTCTGGCCGAGGAGACGGGCGAAGTGGCCCGCGTCATGGCCCGCCGCTACGGCGACCAGTCGTTCAAGCCCGGCGAGAAGGATAACCTGGCCGACGAGCTCGCCGACCTGCTCTGGGTCACCGTCGCAATCGCCAATCAGACAGGCGTCAATCTCACCGAGGCATTCCGCAACAATTTAGAGAAAAAAAGCGTTAGAGACTGTGACAGACACAAGCTTAACCCCAAGCTTGCCGACAGTGATACAGCTAATTGACTAACATATATAAACACATTAAGACTATGAGCGATAAATATCATGACACCGTGGCCGCCAGCCGCGTTATCGAAGACGACGAGGCCGTCAAGGCTGCCGTCGAGAAGATTCTTGCCGAACACTTCGACGAAAACAATAATAAGGAGGTTTATAAATTCCTCTTCAACACCATCGACCTGACGACCCTCAAGACCACCGACTCGCCGGCGTCGGTAGCCGACTTCGTCGAGCGCGTCAACGCCTTCGACGACGAATATCCCGAACTGAAGAATGTCGCCGCCATCTGCGTCTACCCCAACTTCGCGCAGGTCGTGCGCACGGTGCTCGATGTCTCTGACGTCGAAATCGCCTGTGTCTCTGGCGCTTTCCCGACGGCGCAGAGCTTCTCCGAGGTGAAGATCGCCGAGACCCGTCTGGCCGTAGCCGACGGCGCCGACGAAATCGACATCGTCTTCAACGTCGGCAACTATCTCGACGGCGACTATGAGGCCGTCTGCGACGAAATCTCAGAGCAGAAAGACGCCTGCGGCGACGCCCGCCTGAAGGTGATTCTCGAGACCGGCGCACTCAAGACAGCCGCCAACATCAAGGCCGCATCGGTGCTCTCGCTCTACTCGGGCGCCGACTTCCTCAAGACGTCGACCGGCAAGGAATATCCCGGCGCAAGCCTCGAGGCAGCCTACGTCATGGCTCAGGCCATCAAAGAATACTACGAGAAGACCGGCACGATGGTCGGCTTCAAGGCAGCCGGCGGCGTGTCGACAACAGCCGACGCCGTCAAATACTATACCGTCATCAAGGAGGTCCTCGGCGAGAAATGGCTCACCAACGAATACTTCCGTCTCGGTGCCAGCCGTCTGGCCAACAACATCCTCAGCGATATCCTCGGCAACGAAATAAAATTTTTCTAAAAAACAGAGCTCCTAAATAGATGAAAATCTGGATCTACAGCAACGGTCAGCAGCAAGGCCCCTACACCTTCGATCAGTTTGCGGCACTCGGCGTCGACGGCTCGACACCGGTCTGGTATGACGGACTCCCCCAGTGGACCCGCGCCGACATCGCCCCGCTCACGGCGCCGCTCTACGGCGCGACAGCCGGCGGAGCGGCTCAGTACAGCACCCGGCAGACTTTTGTCGCCGACCCCAACGTGGTGGTCGTCAACAATGTAGTGCATCAGCCGCCTTGTCCGCCGACCTACCTGATATGGTCGATTTTCATCACCTGTTGCTGCTGCCAGCCGGGCGGCATCGCGGGCATCATCATGGCCATCGTGGCGCGCAACCGCTATAACAACGGCGACTATCGCGGCGCCAGACGCATGTCTGAGTACATCCAGTGGGTGCTCATCATCTCTATCGTGCTCGGACTCATGTCGATACCCTTTGCCTTCATGCTCTGACAGTGGAACGACACAAGGGCAAACGCTATCTCGTGGCGGCTGCGGCAGTAATTGCCGCGGTCGCCATCGCTTTTTACTACGGGTTGCACGACCCGGCTGCGGGCGGCGCTCCGCAGTGCCTATTCTACAAGCTGACAGGCTGGGAGTGTCCCGGCTGCGGCTCGCAGCGCGCCCTCCACGCCGCTCTCAACGGCGACCTGACGGCCGCCTGGCATTACAACGCCATGCTCTTCTTCCTCGTCCCCGTCGCGGCGCTCTACGGCTTCGCCTCGCTCGACACCACGCCGTCGCGGCGCCTGCGCCGCCGCATCGAGCAGCCGGCCGCCCTCGCCCTCCTCGCCGCCGCCATCATTGCATGGTGGATTTTGAGGAACATAGATTGATTTTTATTAAGTTTTTATTGTATTGATGTTTCCAAATAGTCAAAAGTTTTTAACTTTGCAATGAAAACCGACTTGGCACTGTCTGAGCCCTGCGCGAGGGCAGTCGCAGTCATCTTAAGCCAGTTTCCAACCAAATAACTCACATGGACTACAGTATTCTCGACTTCTTAGGTTTGCTTGGTGCCGTCGGCTTGTTCCTCTACGGCATGAAAGTCATGAGTGAAGGCTTACAGAAAGCCGCCGGCGACCGCCTCCGCGGCATCCTCTCTGCCATGCCCCGCCACAGCTT
>CALZQD010000222.1 GCA_945828175.1 uncultured Bacteroidales bacterium
GGGTTATATAATATGTCACGTCTTTTATCCTGGCGGCGAGTGTGAGGTCTTTGGGGGTTGTTGACGGGGCGGTGGCGGCGCCGTCGATTTTCTTAAGGGTTATATCGAATATGAGTACGGCGTTGGGCTCGATGACGCCGGGAACGCCGGCTTCTCCGTAAGCGAGTTCAGATGGAATATAGATGCGCCACGACGAGTTGAGGTTCATCAGCTGCAGCGCTTCGGCGAATCCGGGTATGACTCCGCTGACGGGAAATGTGGCGTCGGTGCCGCTGTCGAAGACGGTGCCGTCGATGAAGCGTCCTTCGTAGTCGACTGTGACTTCGGAGTTTGCCGTGGGTTGTCCCCCTCGACCTTTCGTTATAATTTCAAATTGTAGGCCCGACGGGGTAATTTCAACGCTGTTGCGTTTGGCATTATTTTGGAGAAAATTCAATCCCGGGTCAACGTATTCTTCCTCCACAATGAGGTCGTCCAATTCTTTGTCGCGGTCTGATGATGGCAGAAGGGCGATGATGCCTATGGCAAGAAGCACGGTCAGCGTTGCGGCTGCGGCGATTATAATGGCCTTTTTGTTGTTTTTGGTGTCGGATGGAGGGTTGGCGCCGCCGCTCGTTTTGGCGCTGTCTTTGACGGTGGCTTTCAGGTCTTTCTTGTCGGTTTTATCGCTTTTGTCTTTGACGAGCTTGTCGGTCTTTTCTTCTTTTTCTGTGCACAGGTCGGGTTGTTCAATCATCCTGACGATGTCGGGCGCCGTCGGGCGCCGGGCGGGGTCGGCGTCGAGGCAGCGTGTGATAATCGTGCGGAGATAGGCGGGAATGCTGTCGGGCAGTTCAGGAGTCTCGGCGCCGTGGAGTTGCATGACGCCACCCTGGCCGAGGAACGGCAGCTCGCCCGTGGCGATTTCGAAGGCCGAGACTCCGAGCGCCCAGATGTCAGCCTCGCTGCCGTGGACAGGTGAGGATCTGAAGAGTTCGGGCGACATATACGACAGTGAGCCGGAGACTTGCTCTGAGGCGACAGAACGCGAATTGCGGCGCAGCGTCGCGCGCATGTTGCGGCTGAGCCCGAAGTCGGTGATGACGAAGCGGCCGCCGGCGGTGCAGAGAATGTTGTCGGGTTTTATGTCGCGGTGGACGATGCCGGCGGCGTGAAGATAGCTCAGACCGGCGGCGACGTCGGCGATGAAACGGCGCAGAGCCTCGGGTGTGCACGAGCCGACGAGTTCTGTGCTTGAAGCGGGGCAATAAGGCATGATGAGGTAGGGGCGTGAGCCCTCGACATCGAAATAGTCGGGGCGCAGCAAATTTGTGTGGCTGAGGTCGTGGACGCTGCTGAACTCGCTGCAGAATTCCTTGATGCCGGCGTCGTCGAGGTGAATATAGATTTTGACGGCGGTCTCGACGCCTGTGCGTTCATCGGTTGCGTGCCATACTTCGCCGAAACTGCCGCGGCCGACAAGGCGGTTGAGGCGATAGCGTCCGGCAAAGAGTACGCCTTCGTTTATCTCTGAATTAATCATATTGCAATGTTGAATTATATTGCAAAAATAGAGTTTTGGCGGTTATTGTGCAATAGATATGTGGTGAAAGTCAGGCGCCTTATAATTAAAAAAAAATCGGCGGCCGCGGGGAGCGGTCGCCGATGATTTTATGAAGCAAGTAGCTTATTACTTAGAGAGTTTCTCTTTGAGGGCTGCGAGTGCTTCGAGGTCGCCGAGAGTTGTCTTCTCGAGCGGAGCGTTGAGAGCGGGAGTGTCTTCAGTCTTTTTGGGCTGACGGCGAGCTTTGCGCTCTGCTGCCTTCTCTGCGCGTGCTTCGTCTTCGAAGATGCGGCTGTGAGAGAGGATGATGCGCTTGGTCTCTTTGTTGAATTCGATAACCTTGAAGTCGAGCTTCTCGTTGACTTTGGCGGGAGTGCCGTCTTCTTTGACGAGATGCTTGGGAGTAGCGAAGCCTTCAACGTCGTAGGGAAGGGCGATGACAGCGCCTTTGTCGAGCATCTCGATGATTGTGCCCTGGTGGACAGAACCAACGGTGAAGACTGTCTCGAATACATCCCAGGGATTCTCTTCGAGCTGTTTGTGGCCGAGGCTGAGGCGACGGTTGTCTTTGTCGATGGCGAGGACTTCGACTTCGATGTCTGCGCCGATCTGGGTGAATTCGCTCGGGTGTTTGATCTTCTTGGTCCAAGAGAGGTCGCTGATGTGGATGAGGCCGTCGACGCCTTCTTCGATTTCAACGAATACGCCGAAGTTGGTGAAGTTGCGAACTTTGGCTGTGTGGCGGCTGCCGATGGGATATTTTGTTTCGATGTTTTCCCACGGGTCGTTCTTGAGCTGCTTGATGCCGAGGCTCATCTTGCGGTCCTCGCGGTCGAGGGTGAGGATGACGGCTTCGACTTCGTCGCCGACTTTCATGAAGTCCTGAGCGCTGCGGAGGTGCTGCGACCACGACATTTCGCTGACGTGGATGAGGCCTTCTACGCCCGGAGCGATTTCGAGGAATGCGCCGTAGTCAGCCATGACAACGACTTTGCCTTTGACTTTGTCGCCGACTTTGAGCTCGGGATCGAGAGCTTCCCAGGGATGGGGATGGAGCTGCTTGAGGCCGAGGGCGATGCGCTTCTTCTCGTCGTCGAAGTCGAGGATAACGACGTTGAGTTTCTCGTCGAGCGAAACGACTTCGCTGGGGTGGTTGACACGGCCCCAAGAGAGGTCGGTGATGTGGATGAGGCCGTCGACACCGCCGAGGTCGATGAATACGCCGTAGTCGGTGATGTTCTTGACGATACCTTCGAGGATCTGGCCTTTTTCGAGCTTAGAGATGATTTCGCGTTTCTGCTGCTCGAGTTCGGCCTGGATGAGGGCTTTGTGAGATACGACAACGTTCTTGAACTCTTCGTTGATCTTGACAACCTTGAATTCCATTGTCTTGCCGACGAAGATGTCGTAGTCGCGGATGGGTTTGACGTCGATCTGCGATCCGGGGAGGAATGCCTCGATGCCGAATACGTCGACAATCATGCCGCCTTTTGTGCGGCATTTGATATAGCCTTTGATGATCTCGTCGTTAGCGAGAGCGGCGTTGATGCGCTCCCAAGAGCGAGATGCACGGGCTTTTTTGTGAGAGAGGATGAGCTGTCCCTTTTTGTCTTCCTGGTTTTCGATAAACACTTCTACGACGTCGCCGACTTTGATGTCGGGGTTGTAGCGGAATTCGTTCATCGGGATGATGCCGTCGCTCTTGTAGCCGATGTTAACCACAGCCTCACGTTTGTTGAGGGCGATGATGGTACCTTCGATTACATCTTTGTCTCTGACGGTGTTGAGTGACTCGTCGTAAGTTTTGGTGAGCTCTTCGCGAGACTTTCCACCTTTGTTTTCGCCGTTTTCATAGGCGTCCCAGTCGAAGTCTTCGATAGGGCTGTTTTTGAGTTCGGTCATTTAAAAAAGTTAATAATTAGGTTAATTAAAATCGTGATGCCGGGGGCATCTGTTTATTGCGCCGCAAAGGTAATAAATAATTTTCTTGAATACAAATAACTTACGCATTAAATTTGCTGAAAAAATAACGACGCGCGCATCGCGGGCTCCCGCGCGACGACGGGCCGGCGGGGACGGTCGGGGGTGTTGGTTAATCTATGTTAAACCGTTTGCAGGTTCAGCGATAATGACTACCTTTGCAGTCGAAAACATCGCGGGGTGGAGCAGTGGTAGCTCGTTGGGCTCATAACCCAAAGGTCGTAGGTTCGAGTCCTGCCCCCGCCACCAAACAAAAAGCTGTCGCAAAAACGACAGCTTTTTTTGTATTATACCGATAAATATAACTGCTGCGGCCGTAACATCGTGTTATGAC
>CALZQD010000223.1 GCA_945828175.1 uncultured Bacteroidales bacterium
ACGACAAGAACTCTTTCCTGCTGAAGCACGGAAAGGATGTGTTTCAAACTTCAGGAACGCAACTCGCCGAGGTGATACCCTCACTCGGCTGGCTCGATGCTCAACAGCGGCGACCCTGTCGATATTTCCGTATGGAAATCCGACGGCTCTATTCTCGAACTGCATAACGTCATATCACTTCGCTATGACTGTTACGGAGGTTGGCGCAACGTCAAGTTGCTTTCCTCCGGCGAGTGCCGCAAGATTCGCGACTGCTGCATCTTCCGTGTCAATGACCTTGAAGTATTTTTTTTAGCAAAATTGTTACGCATATTCCACTGAAAATGCGTAACTTTGCAATATGGAACATAACAATAACCCAAATATGAAAAGAAATAGCTTATTTACTGCCGGAGCACTAATGATGGTTAGCGCACTTTTATATTGGATTTGCGACATTGGTACAGTATTTGCGCTCTGTCTTGGTGCCGCCGGTCTTTGCTTTTTTGGAGCGGGATTGAACATTAAAAACGAAAAGAACAAATAAGCGTCAAATAAGCGTCTTTTCACAGACTCCATATAGTCCATAACTTCGCTGAAAAATCAGCAAATTATGGACTTTCTTAATTTTAACTCCGTCGAGTACGTGCCGGGCTATGATGCCCGTGCAGCGTTCACCGTCAACTCGGCCTCAATCTTCCGTGAGGAAGTTGACATTGTGCCTACCATCGTTGACGAAAATCTCTCTTATATCCCCTGGGGCGGTGACAACCAAATGCCGTTCAAAATCATTGAGCACATAGAGAAGGACGAAACCCTCGCCACTTGTCAGATATTCAACGCCGAGGTCTGCTATGGCTCCGGCTTGCGGTATGATACCTGCATCGCCACCGCCAAGGTCAAGAACGAAGTCGAGGACTTCCTTCTCGACAACGACCTCGCGGCTTATTTCCTCGGTGTCAGTCAGGACTTCAAGCACTTCGGCTTCGCCGTGTCAGTGCTTATCCTCAATGAAGACGGCACGAAAATCGTGCGACTGCTCCGCAAAGAGAATGGTGAGAAACGACTCACACGGCCCGATGTTCAAGAACGTGATACCTGACGACGAGTTCGCCAGCATCATGGCAATGAAATCGAACGAGAGCGTCAGCTACACTCTCATTCTCGTCAATGTCTATAAGAAATCTCTCCAGAAAGTGGAGTTTACTGTAATAAAGAAGTAAATATCAGACAGATAAATACGATATAGGCCAGGAGCTGAAGTCCCTGGCCCATATCGTATTATTTCTTCACCCCTTAATTGAGTACTTTGTAGCCGTTGGCGGTGAGGGTGGCGCGGATGGTTTCGATGTGGGAGGTGTCGCGGGTCTCGACTTCCATGCGGATGGTGCAGCCGTTGATCTCCGAGCTGGCGTTGATGCGCTCGTGGGTGACGGAGATGATGTTGCCGCCTTCCTGACCGATGACGTTGCAGACGCCCGAGAGCTGGCCGGGCTTGTCGTCGAGGTCGATGATGAAGGTATAGCGGCGGCCGCTCTTGGCAAGACCACGGTTGATGACGCGATTGAGGGTGTTGACGTCGATGTTGCCGCCCGAGACGAGGCAGACAGTCTTCTTACCTTTGATAGGCACTTTATTGAACATGGCTGCTGCGACAGAGACGGCGCCGGCGCCCTCTGAGACGACTTTCTGGGTCTCGAGGAGCATGAGGATGGCTGCAGCAATCTCGTCGTCGCTGACGGTGACGACTTCGTCGACATATTTATTGACCATCTCGAAGGTGTTGATGCCCGGCTCCTTGACGGCGATGCCGTCGGCAATGGTTGAGACGCTGCTGAGATGGGTGATATGGCCCTTCTGAAGCGAACGGGCCATCGACGGCGCGCCAGACGACTGGACGCCGTAGACCTTGACTTCGGGACGGAGAGTCTTGATGGCATAAGCCACACCCGACATGAGTCCGCCGCCGCCGATAGGCACGATGACAGCCTCAACGTCGGGCATCTGCTCGAGGATCTCGAGGCCGATGGTGCCCTGGCCGGCTATGACCTTGGGGTCGTCGAAGGGATGGACGAAGGTGTAGCCATATTCTTTCTGAAGCTCGATTGCCTTGGCGTAGGCGTCGTCGTAGACGCCGGGAACGAGACATACCTCGGCGCCGTAGCCCTTGGTGGCCTCGACTTTAGAAATCGGGGCGCCGGCAGGGAGGCAGATAAGCGATTTGATGCCGTTATGAGTTGCACCGAGAGCCACGCCCTGAGCATGGTTACCGGCCGAGCAGGCGATGACACCGCGGGCTTTCTCCTCGTCGGTGAGTTGCGAAATCTTATAGTAGGCGCCTCGCAGTTTGAACGAACCGGTCAACTGCAGGTTTTCGGTCTTGAGGTATATCTCAGACTCGGGATTTATTTTGAGAGCAGGAATCACGGCCGTTTTGCGGGCGACATCCTTGAGCACCGCTGCGGCATTGAAAATTTCACTTATTTCAAGCATGGTTAACGTTGTTTAATATTGCAAAGTTATAATATTGTTGTATTTTTGGCAACAATTTTTTCAACTTCTTTTAAGGTACATTCGTTAGTTTATTAAGTTAAATTCCAAAGGACAATTACATCTATTATGGCTAAAACACTCAAGGAACTTGCGCTCGATTATCACAGATATCCCATACCCGGCAAAATCGAAACCGTGGCAACAAAGGCCACCTCACACCCCGACGACCTGTCGCTGGCATATTCGCCCGGCGTGGCCTACCCTTGCCTCGAGATCAAGGACGACAAGGCCAAGGCCTATGAATATACCAACAAAAGCAACCTCGTGGCCGTAGTTTCGAACGGCACGGCCGTGCTCGGTCTCGGCAACATCGGCGCGGCTGCGGCCAAGCCGGTGATGGAGGGCAAAGCATTGCTTTTCAAGATTTTCGCCGGACTCGACTGCTACGACGTAGAGATCGACGAGACCGACGCCGACGCCTTCGTCAGGGCCGTCAAGGCGATGGCACCGACTTTCGGCGGCATCAACCTCGAGGACATCAAGGCGCCTGAGTGCTTTGAAATCGAGCGCCGCCTGAAACTCGAATGCGACATACCGGTGATGCACGACGACCAGCACGGCACGGCCATCGTCAGCTCGGCGGCGCTGCTTAACGCGCTCGACATCCAGGGCAAGAAAATCGACGAAGTGAAGGTCGTCGTCAACGGCGCCGGTGCTGCCGCCTTGGCCTGCACGCGCCTCTACTTCAAGCTCGGTGTGAAGCACGAGAACGTCATCGTCTGCGACAGCAAGGGCGCCATCACCCGCCACCGCACAGACCTCAACAGCAGCAAGGCCGAATTTGCCGCCGACAGCGACGTCACGACGCTCGCCGAGGCAATAAAGGGCGCAGACGTGTTCCTCGGACTCTCTGTGGCCGACGTTCTTACGCCTGAGATGCTGCTCTCGATGGCGCCGAAGCCCATCGTCTTTGCGCTGGCGAATCCCAATCCCGAAATCGCTCACGACAAGGCTCTTGCGACGCGCGACGACCTGATTTTCGCCACGGGGCGCTCTGATTATCCCAATCAGATCAACAACGTTCTCGGCTTCCCCTATATCTTCAGGGCGGCTCTCGACTGCCGCGCCAGGGAGATCAACGAGGATATGAAAATCGCTGCTGCCAAGGCTATTGCAGCGCTCGCGCGCAAGCCTGTGCCGAAGTCGCTTATTCGCGCCTACGGCGTGAAGGAACTAAAATTCGGCCGCGAATACATCCTGCCGAAGCCGTTTGACAAACGACTGCTCTCGCAGGTCTCTCCGGCAATCGCCGACGCGGCCGCACGCTCGGGCGTCGCCCGTCAGCCCATCGCCGACCTGACAGCCT